>NZ_PUED01000219.1 GCF_003024925.1 Paramuribaculum intestinale | reverse complement strand
GTTACGGGATTCGTATCAATGCTGTTCGGCGGGATATGGATGAGCCGTGTCCTGCGTGGCAATATGATGGACGACCGTTTCAACAACGAAAACGAATCGTTCATGCAGGAGACACGCCTGATAAAGAACGACTATTCGATAAATCTGCCGACACGGTTCTATTATAAAAAGAAATGGAACAACGGTTGGATCAACGTCGTCAATCCGTTCCGCGCCTCGATAGTGCTCGGCACACACGGTTCCGGCAAGTCATACGCCATTGTCAACAACTATATAAAGCAGTGTATTGAAAAGGGTTACAGCGGCTATATCTATGACTTCAAGTTCCCGGACCTGTCGCTTATTGCGATGAATCATCTCAACAAGCATCAGGAGGGATACAAGGATGCCGTTGTGCCGGAGTTCCGTGTGATAAACTTCGATGATCCGAAGCGGTCACACCGTTGCAATCCCATTGCTCCGGAGTTCATGACCGACATATCGGACGCATACGAAAGTGCCTATACCATAATGCTCAACCTTAACAAAACGTGGGTGAGCAAGCAGGGAGACTTCTTTGTCGAATCTCCGATTATCCTGTTCGCTGCGATAATCTGGTTTTTGCGCATATACCAAGACGGCAAGTATTGCACGTTCCCCCATGCGATAGAATTCCTTTGCCGGCCTTATGCCGACATTTTCCCGATTCTGACCTCTTATCCGGAGTTGGAAAATTACCTTTCGCCATTCATGGACGCATGGCTCGGCGGAGCTCAAGAGCAATTACAGGGGCAGATAGCATCGGCTAAAATTCCTTTGACAAGAATGATCTCACCGCAGCTCTACTGGGTCATGTCGGACAGTGAGTTTCCTCTCGACATCAACAATCCGGAACGGCCTATAATACTGTGCGTAGGCAATAATCCCGACCGTCAGAACATCTACGGGGCAGCATTGGGATTGTATAATTCCCGTATCGTGAAACTCATCAATAAGAAGAATAAATTGAAGTCGGCAGTCATTATTGACGAGCTACCGACGATATATTTCAAGGGCTTGGACGGACTAATCGCCACTGCAAGAAGCAATAAGGTGGCGGTCTGTCTCGGTTTTCAGGACTTCTCGCAGTTGAAGCGCGACTACGGCGACAAGGAAGCCGCGGTTGTGATGAATACAGTCGGCAATATATTTTCCGGGCAAGTGGTCGGAGAGACTGCAAAGACACTGTCGGAGCGTTTCGGAAAGGTGTTGCAGAAACGGCAGTCCATCTCAATCAACCGTCAGGATGTGAGTCATTCTTTCAACACCCAGATGGACAGCCTTATTCCACCAAGCAAAATCTCCACATTGACACAAGGAATGTTTGTCGGTGCCGTATCCGACAACTTCGATGAACGCATAGAGCAGAAGATATTCCATGCCGAGATTGTGGTTGACAGCAAAAAAGTCAAGGAGGAAACGGACGCCTATTCCCCAATTCCCGTAATCAATGACTTCATAGACAAGTCCACCGGAAAATGCGAGATGGAACGTACCATCCAAGAAAACTACAACCGCATTAAGGCGGAAGTCAAGAGAATTGTCTTTGATGAGAAACTGCGCATAGCAAATGATCCCCGCCTTGCGCCGCTACTATATCGAAAATAAAAAATGCTCCATTTATCGAGGTTGCGCCATGCTGCACCTTTGATAAATGGAGTTTTTACCTTATCAACTTTCTCGCTTCCAAAGCGGCTGTTCCTGCCAATCCTGTTGGAATCCCATTGCATTCAAGTCTATCTCCGGGTGTCCCGACATCAATTCAAGTATGTTACGCTTCAGAGAATTATTGGGCTGAATGGACTGTTCCAAATAAGCGAGGCAACAAAGTTGTCCGTATAGTTTTTCCGGCCTGCGAAGTGGCGTTGCTATCCATTGTCCCGGCAGGTTGGCAGGATATTTTGGTATCACGGAAAAACGTCTGTTCCACAAGCGTGCATGGTGTGCGCAGCAGTTGCGGAGCACGGCAGCGCATTTCATCCAATTTTCAAGGAACAGATACGACGGCAACTGAAAACTGCGTGATATAATCTTTTTTATCTCGTTGTCAGCGATATTGCTGTACAGCTTTGACAACGTGCCAAATGATGCGACCTCCATAGTCTTCCAAGAAGGAGGACAATCCGGCTCATCATATTTATCATTATGCTCTTTTATAAATTCTTCATGAGACCGCGCTATTTCTTCCTTTAATTTCTCAATACAGGATTGGTGTATTTCCGCATCTTTGAATAACGCTGAATCAAGAAACCAGAACGCCCCATACTTCATTGAAAGAAAATGGCTGACACGTGTTCTGAACGCTATCTCTATATTCTGAATTGCAGAGAATATGATATTACGCAGATGTTGGTCAAAAGCATATAACGTAAGAACTTCATCAAATTTCGTGTCAGCTTTGAATTGACGGGACTTGCGGTGTTCAAGATGTCTCCAGTAACTTGCAAGGCGAAAATAGCTGATGGAAAACAAGCCCTCAAGTGCTTTGTCTTCATCGGCGAATATCATTCCTCTCTCTTTTAGCAGCGCAATCTGAGCGGAGAAATCTATCGGATGCTTATCGTATCTCATGTGTATATAAAAACCGAAGTCCCACCGTGGTACGCATCAGAGAGAGGCGTGGTGGGAACTGTTGATGCAAAGTTAGTAAAAATCCTTCACATGACCAAATACTTTGTCGTTATCGGTTGAAAATAATGCCGATACTTATTCAAATGAGCGGGCAACCCTAATTGGGCGGCCCGCTCATTTGAGTATCCGTAATAATCATACGCGCATACCGACAGGTCCCTGTCGTTGTGGCGGCACATAGTATTCCTGACTGTAATCCGGCTTAGGTTCTGCGACCATAGTCTTTTTTCCTTCATTGGATTGTGTCGGAACACCAGTCGTCTTCGCCGGAGATTCATCATGTTTTATTTCCTCTCCGTCATTTGGATTCTCCTGTTTGGGCGCGAGTTCGGCTGCGATCTTACGGTCAAGGGCGGCAAGGTCGGATTTAAGTTGCTTCAACTCATCTTCCTTGCCCCATGTCTTGGCGACAATGCCTTCCAGCACTGGAATATCCGCCTTCATCTTGGCTGTACGTTCCTCATGCTGGGCGATAATGTCTGGCAAACGATCAAGGGCGTTGACAAAGTTCATACAGGCAGCATGGGTATCGGACATGGCTATGAAACCGTTGTTGTACTTATATTTATAGCCGCCTTCAACTACAAAGCGGTTCTGGATCCCCTCACGTCCATCAATGACAGTCCTCTCACTTATTATGGAGATTGGGAAACCATATACTTCTCCGATACGGAGATACTGGCCATGCGTATCGGTACGTTGGGCCAACCCCTGAAGATGCACACCCATATTCTTCTCATCCTTGAGTTGAAAATTGTCTATGCTCAGACCATTCAGAGGGTTACCGTCGGCATCTCTTTTGACCGCCGACGAATATCTTTCATAGTCGGCC
>NZ_PUED01000218.1 GCF_003024925.1 Paramuribaculum intestinale | reverse complement strand
TTACTATACAGCCAAAAGGCCGCCAAACTCCAGATAGGTGAAAGACACTGTATAATTCTCGCAGGAGCTCCCTTCCAAGTCAGTCAGCAGTCTGACAGACTGACATAAAAAAAGCCCTGTGGCTTAGCAATGTCACAGAGCTATAAGGCTGTCGGGAACAGAATCACATGGATCGCAGCAGCAGATAGGCCTTGGCTTCATCCCACGGCAGATATATGCGCGGATCGTCTTCTATAAGATTGATCGGTTGTTCGTTGAGATCGGCACGGATATATATCACATCTTTCGGTCCGCGGAACACGATAATACGGAAGTTGGCAGCCATAGGCACTATACGAAAGTCGAGCCATTGACGACTGACCTCATCGGGGTTGTCCGAATCAAGATAGCATCCGGGGATTCTCATCAATGCCAGCAAGGGCATGAGGGTTTCGGCATGACCGAATCGCAGCTGCACCGGTGCCACCGTCGAGTCACCTTCTATCAATCGGTCGGTGGTGGTGATGATATCGTCGAGCAATGCCCGGGCTGCTTTGGCAGGCGCGGCGGATATGGCTGAAGCCGAATGCACGAGATGCTGGCTGTAGTTTTTGAACGACCACATGGCATTGAATTCCTCTCGGGTGACATACTGCGATATGTCACAGCGCAGTTCCATGGCTGCAGTGGCTGCAAGGCATGAATATATATCCATGGTGAGGGCTGCCTGATCGTGGATTTCATTGTAGGGATAGCCGCTTCCGAGCATTTTACGGAGCACTGTTCGCGGCACCATCGAGTCGGAAGCCTCATTAAGTGCGAGCCGGAAATTATCGGTAGCAAACAGTTCCTCAAGCTCGCGGTTATCGCTGAAGAAACGGAGCAGGGGATTGTTCTGACGCCCTGACGAAGTGTGGATCTCCACCTTATCGTCAAGACGTGCGATCTGATGGGTCATCTCATACATACTCATGATACAGCGCGGGACGTAGCTGCTGATGGCATTGATGCGGCCATTGCGCATCAACGACGGAAAATCGCTATACATGCGCATACCTATTCCCATCTGTTCGGCTTTGCCGAGAGTGTCAAGCACACCCCAGCGGCCGGCAGTGCGCTCGATTATCTGCTCAGTGAGCCTCAGCATCCGTCGGCCGCGCGGAGTGATCGTGCGGAGTCTGACAGCGTTTTTAAGTGCCTTTCGGACATTATCGGCAGCTTTGCCCGACGACATATATCTGGCTCCGTGACGCCCAACATGATTGATCATGATAGGTCGGAGCGAGTCGGGGGTCTGCGTCGTGGAACTGACATCGGGATAAGGCATTGAACTGCCAAGACATTCTCTGAACGTGTAGTCGGTGGTCTGCGCCGCAGTGTGCGGAATGAAAAGCAGCATGAGCGCTGCGAGTGATGAGATGGCTGTAATGAATCTTTTCATGAGTTAAAACGTGTTTGGATTCATTAACAACCGACGCCGGTCAAAGGTTCACTCAGGATATGCGGTGTTTTCATGCTTCATGCACAGCAACACTTCTTCAAGAAAGCGTCGAGCCTGCGCTTTGGCATCATCAAGATCCATATACGAATAGTTGCCGCAATCGCGTGGAGAGGCTCCCGGAATTTCCCCTGAATAATCGGCTATGAAGCGAAACGTATCAGTCATCAGCCCTACTATATCCTCAGGCTGCAGATCTCCCGACAGAATGAGGTAATTGCCGGTTCGGCATCCCATCGGCCCCCAGTATATCACACGGTCTTTCCAGTCGGCCCGGTTGCGCAGATATGTTGCGGCAAGGTGTTCGATAGTGTGGAGTGCGGCTCCCGACAACGGCGGCTGTCGGTTGGGCTCAGTCATGCGTATATCGAATGTGGTGAGAGTATCGCCCGACCGGGTGACATCGCGCCGCGAAACGTAGATGCCACGGAGCAGACGCTGGTGGTCGACAGTGAAGCTTGCTATTTTTTCCATTGCTGTGATATTTGTTCTACAAGTGGCATGAGAACGGAGAATGTGCGCATTGGCGCATCAGTCCAGAAGTTTTCATACTGCGAGATATTATCAGCGGCTCCGGGTGTGTCGCTGACCACTCTGACTGAAACAAACGGCACGCCGCTCAGCCAACAAGTCTGCGCCATGGATGCCGATTCCATATCTACTGCCGCCACATCGGGATAAAGCCCGCGGATTCGCTCGGTTTCTTCGGATGACGCTACAAAAATATCGCCTGAAGCGATAAGTCCATGTATCACTCCGCCGGCAGGATCAAGAGCGGGTATATCGAGCAAGCCGCATGGTGGCTCGAAGAACTGCGGACAGCCAGATGCCTGTCCCGGGACGGTTCCCGGTCCGCACCATACATCGTGATAGGCCACACGGCTGCCAACCACTACATCGAGTATTCCGGTACGTCCGGTGCCTCCGGCCACTCCGGTGTTGATCACCAGATCTGGTGCAAAATCATTAAGCATACACTGCAGAGCAAGAGCGGAATTCACTTTACCTATGCCACTCTGCATAGCAATGATCTCGCATCCGGCCATCTGTCCGTGATAGACGATGAAGCGTCCTTTTTCGGATTTAACTATATCGGAGATATGTGGCAGCAGCAGATCAAGTTCTTTCTGCATTGCCACTACTATCGCTATCTTCATAAATGATAAGTTACTTTTCAAAAATCAGTTGAGATTATCAAACTATCAGTACACCAACAGTTTGTGCTGCGGTATTTCTGACTTTGTCCGGTGTCTGTTATTGCAAGCCTCAACCATGCGCGCCGTATACAAGTGGACGATATGGAAGCCGGGCAGCGACAGGATGTCATGCCCGGCTCGAATGATGTATTTCTCTATTAACCCCGGAATAGGAATTGTTCTTATTCGTATGGATTGACCTCGTCAAATCCCGAGGCGTCGAATTCGTCGTCGTTGTATTCGTCAGATCCATAGAAACTCTCATCAAGATCAGGATCGGCTGCAGCTGTTTTCTCAGCCTTTTCGTCAATGCGTGCCTCGAATTCATCAAGGTTTACGAACTGTGCGGGGGGATTTCCGAAAGCGAGAGAGCACACCGGATCTTTGAGCGAACGTCCCGGCTGCGTTTTCTTCAGCTCCATGAAGAAACAACGGTCGGTAAGATAATCGAACACGAATATGAGCCGCTGCCCTTCGTCGTCGAGAAAATCCGAGAGCGGCGTTTCTTCCATAAGGTAGACATCGTCGGCCGAGTCGGCACCCATATCCTCCAGAGTTATCTCCTTGCCTTTCTCCCAATTGTCATCACACAGAAAGAACGAATTCATCTGTCCCTTGTCGTAATTGACCGAATCACAGATAGCATTACGCAAGTCAAGAAAAGTGGCATCGGAATCGATGCTGATCTCACGCTTGAAGTTGTCGACTTCGTCGGATACTAACCGGAATGTGAATATCATGGAGTAATGTTGTTTGGTTGTCGCTATTGATATTGAATATTGTGCTGCAAATTTACTATAAAAATCGTGATTTTCGCATTGAGGTGATAAAAAACATATTTTTTACACCACCTTGGGCATCGTATTAAAT
>NZ_PUED01000217.1 GCF_003024925.1 Paramuribaculum intestinale | reverse complement strand
CATCAGCACCTTGCCCTTTCGCTCTGCCGGTTTCTTGTTGTCGAGAATCCAAAGATAAGTGGATATATCAGTGCCATAGAACAGATTTTTCGGCAATGCCACAATTGCATCGAGCAGGTCGCGTTCCATAAGCATCTTGCGGATTTCGCTCCATCCGCTGCCGGCCGCTCCATTGAAGAGAGGACTGCCGTTGAGTACAATACCTATACGCGAACCATTGGCATCCATCTTGCTAATCATGTGGAGTAGGAATAGCAGTGAACCGTCGGACGTGGATGGCAATCCCACAGAAAAGCGTCCGTCGCTCTTGGCTGCATCCTCTTTCACTTTTCCCTCAATCTTCTTCCAATCCACACCAAAAGGAGGATTGGCGAGCATATAACCGAATTTCTCGCCGGGGAACTGGTCGTTGGCGAGCGTATCTCCAAGTGCAATATTTCGGTCTTTGTCAAGGTCTCCCTTGATGAGAAGGTCAGACTTGCATATGGCGTATGTCTTTTCGTTCAACTCCTGACCGAAGAGATATATCTTCATATCCTTGCGGTCGGTCATTGACTGGAGGTAGCGTTTACCCTCCGTCAACATACCACCGGTACCACAACACGGGTCGTAAATTTGGAAATGCTTACCAACGGTGTTAACCTCCGCCTCACGTCCGTGCATGACTAATGAGACAAGCAGACGCACCACCTCACGGGGCGTATAAAACTGTCCGGCTTTGGTATTGGTGGTTTCCTTTGACTTACGGATAATAATCTCGAAGATGGTACCCATCATCGAATTGTCAACCTTGTCGGGATGCAAGTCAGCATTGTTGACAAAACTTTCTGTGACTTGAAACAGGAGGTCGTTGCGGTCAAGGCGGGAATAGATGCGACTGATGTCGCCATTCTCGCCATCCTCTTGTGTGAATGCCAAGAGGATATTGCGCACATTCTGCGTGAAGCCGTCAAGATACGTTTTGAAATTGTCGGCAAGCATCTTCGGCTGAGCAAGAAGTTTGTTGAGTGACAATCCTGACGTATTAAAGAATGTGAGACCGTTGCGGCGCATCAGAGCCATCAGCATCACCTCCTTCTTATCATCGGGGAAGTCCTTATACTGCTGGAAAAGCTCGTCATAGCGGTCCTGTAACACACAGTCAAGTCGCCGGAGCAGAGTGAACGGAAGAATCACGTTCTCTACCTCGGTATCGTCATACACACCACGGATAATCTCCTTGATGTTCCAAATCATGCCTGCAAGTTCCTGTTCTGTCATATATATCGAAAGGTATTTGTCGTTTTCTAATGCAAAGTTACTAAAAATATGTTCAACTTAATTGAACCTTTATGTCTGATTTTGATACAATCTCTTCACAGAAGGCAAAGTAAGGATACTTGACCTTTGCTTTGTCGTTATTCTGCCGTATGCCCGTTATTTTATGTGTATTCGAAGAATATCTTTTTTGTTGCAAGACACAGGCTTGGTAATGCCATATACCGTCTTTGTCTTGTTCTGGAATAAACTCGTCCTCCTCTTTTTCTATAGGCATTGTTTTCCGCTCGTATTTTGAGATTGAGCTTTCACTACAATCATATTTGTCGGCCAACCATATTATAAAATGTGAAACTCCGAAAGCTATAGAATATAGGAGAAAGTTCGATTTCTTTGACATCTCATAATCCTCCGGATTCAACGCTGGTATATCTGGATCTGGTGTGTGTGCATGAGCATTACCGAAAACTATAGCGCTGAGGATGTCTTTTTCTATATAATGGGGTATAAAGCGCACTCCAGGCCATTCATACCTAACGCCACTATGCTTCGTGTCTTTACCTGCAAGGTATAGTGAACAATCCATAAGATTTACCTTACCTCCTTTAATACAAGCATCGGGAATAATTTTCACCTTGTTTAGCGTTCTGAATATGGCTTCTATCACATAGCGTAGGTGAGGATAATCCTTGCTTAGATCTGGGTCTATTCTGTTGCGCATGAAATGCACATCGCATAAACATGAAGTAAGTCGATTTTCCGCATCGGACGATAACCCTATTTTGGCACACGCTCTAAACAAGTTCGGATATATGGACATAATTTGCCTAACTTCAAGAGAATCCATTGCGGTTATCATATCCTGAATTAGTTGATCGTCATCTCTATCCTTGATGTAATATTTCCCAAATGAGTCTTCGAACATTTTATTGCTCATCAAGTCCGGTTGGCCTGTGGAAATAAAGTAAGGGATTGCCCTCTTCAACGTCAGCTGATCCAGTTTTTGTTTTGCATTCCGCAGACCAACAAGGCTCGCTTGCTCGTTTTCTGATTCGTCCCACATTTTAGCGTCAAGAAGAACAGCGTCATAAAAGCTCAAGTTTGCTTCAAGCTCTGCCATCCCCTTTTTCTGAGTTGTATAGGGATGGAGTATGATGGAATGATCTTCTTTACAGAGCTCTTTGAAGAGATCCATCTTTTCCCACTCGTCATCTATCCAAAGTACATTATAGGGTCTCATTTTCGTCTAGATTTGCTATTGGCAATGAGATTCTGACAGTTGATGTTTCATTGCCAACCAAAATGTCATAATCACCTCCAAAATGTTCAACAATACTCCTCACAATATACCCACCTTTCCCATTTCTTCCGGTTTTGCCAGCTTTTTCACCTAACATGCCATATCGTTCTTTTGTTAGGCCCTCGGGGAAAGGAAGTCCGTTATTGGTGAAGTTTATATTAAAAGTTCCTTTGTGAGTATCCGCCGACAATGTTACCCAGATACAATAGTCTGTTCGGTCTTTTTTCAGAAGACCATGCTGAGCGGCATACGAGATAATATTGTCAACTGCTCTTTTTAAATCTAACTTTCCTATGTTAACCCATAGAGCAAGTGGCTCACGATTAGGCTCAACATCTGAGTTATCACTCACACAATTATTGCTATGAGATGTATGGAATGGCAGCCCGAGAGCCTCTAATGAGGGGCTGTCAGTATCATAAAGTATTTTGTAATTTACTTTATCATAGGGCGAATTTTCTAATTCTAACAGAAATTCATCTATGTTTACAATCTCTGGATTGCCAAATTCTTCCTCGTCAGAAAGGATATTAACCAACTCTTGAAGCCTTTTAAAAGCATCTTCTTGCCGGGCAATTACATTTTTAATGCTGGCATAATCTTCCCGATCAATGTATGTGTTGATTAGTTTGAATCCAGAAGATAATTGCCGCATATATGGAGCCATGTCATGCTTCCGGTTGCGCACATTGTTTATATACTCAGCCTTCATAGACTGAATGATTTCAGCCAAACCTAATTCCTCTGCCTTAACCAAGGTATAAGCTTCCTTAGCTTCAGTAAATATTGCAATCTGCTCTTCTTTCGACGGAAGGCCAATCTCCATTTTAAGAATGTCGTTGACTCTGATTCGGTTTGCGTAGGTACCGTATGCACTAATCTTATTCAATTCAAGACATAGATAATTAGCATCAACCAAATCGAACATCAATAAATCCCATGCGATAATATTGGGCTTCAAGTATACGGGATTGTCTTGGGATGCAGGACATATTGC
>NZ_PUED01000216.1 GCF_003024925.1 Paramuribaculum intestinale | reverse complement strand
AACTGGTCGTGCGACATTATCACGCAGTCATAATCGTTGTTCTTGATCTGATTGAAGAAATTTACGCGGTTGTCAGCCTTGAAACTCTTTTCATCGGCAAACAGTATCCGGGCATTGGGATAGGCACTCTGATATGTCATGGCAATCTCGGCGACGTTGGCTTTCAAGCCGATAATCATCGGTTTGTGAGCCAGCCCAAGACGTTTCATTTCACGCGCTGCTATACACATTATCAGTGTTTTACCTGTCCCCACCTCGTGATCGCACACTCCGCCTCCGTTCTGTTTCAGCATCCATATACAGTCTTTTTGCGACTGGTAAATGGAGTGGATTCCATACCTGTCACCCAATAATTTCATATTCAGCTCAGGGAATGTCTGATGTGAACCATCATACTGAGGGCGCACGAAACAGTTGAACTTGTCATTGTAGAGGTCAACGAGTTTTTCCTTGAACTCCGGCGACTGGGCTTCGAGCCATTCGCTGAATCCGTTTCGGATTTCGTCAATCTTGGTATTGGCGAGTTGGATAGCCTCGTTATCCGGCACTTTGATGTCGTTGCCGTTTTCATCTTTACCTGCCGACTTTTTGATGTCGGGTACGGTATTGTGGAGTGCGTGTTTCAACAGGCTCATTCCATCGTATGTGCGGTAATAGCCTCTGACACAGAACTCCTCCCAGATGGTCATGTTCTTTCTTGATGCCTCCGCCGAGTATTCATCCATAGATGAAGAATAGGCAATCTTCACATCGGTGTGGAATAGATATGACATATAAGCGGAGTAGATACCCGTTGGAATCCATCGCTCACCGAAGTTGAAATCCAGTTCATCGAACTCGATGCGGCGGGGCCGTGCTTCCTCCAACGCATTGAGCGAATCTTTCGACAATGCTATGAAAGGTTCTACACCGTCATATCCGGGAAAGTCCTTTATCCGTTCTTCCTCATGGTCAATCCATGCCCTGACATTATCGGCTTTTGCCACTACATTTCCAGCAATGAAACGGTCTTTGACCTCATAGCTGCTGACAAGCGGATTATAATATATGTGTCCTTCAAGGTTATCTACCAATGAATCCTCATCCATATCCACAAGCGATGACATATATTCAAGGTTGACGACACCATATTTATTAAGTGATGCAGTCAGTGCCTCCAGCGGTGTATCCACCGAAGTAACCTCGTCAACCGCGAATGATACCGGATGGTCGAAAATGTCAGCCTTGACAAACCGACCATTCTCGCCCCGCTCCAATGCCAGTGCGTCCCTGCCGTTGGCATCCATGAGGATAAATTTTACATTCTTTTTCTCATTTAGGTTGCCGTATTTCTCCACAAACTCATCATAATACTGATTGAGGTGTTCGCGCAGATGTTCTGACGGTTCATGGGTCTCAGCCTCATAGTTATAAAGCTGCTGATAAGTTTCCGACAGAGTGACATAGAGCATGGCGCGTTTCGCCTGTTCCGGCTTCAATTCCAATGGATTGAATGTAGCACCATTCTTGCGGACTTCCGAGAGGAAGCCCACAAGACCGTCCTGCACCACCATACTGCCGTTGTGGTGGAAGAACTGAATATCCTCCGAGAAAGGACGGGGTGACATATCCACCTCGGCCTTCTCCGGCTTTTTCGCCTCCACTATTGGCTGTCTGCTGGGAATGAAGTAGCCTTCGGTTTTCTCGATTACAGTGCCACCCTCGACGATAGTTTCGGATTTATAATCCTTATCGGCTTCTTTTTCAGCCGCCTGACGCTCACGTTCCGCAAGCTGGGCGTATGCGATTGACATCATCGCTTCGTAGAATCCGTTGATAGGCGGATTATCGTCCCAGTTCAGAGAACCGTAAAATTCCAGCTCCTTGTCAGTGAGCGGTCGGAATTTGTTTATGGGTAACGGTTTGGCATCAGCCCACGGTTTCGGCTTTTCGACCGGCTTTTCCTCCTTCTCTTTCTTTGGCACGGCGGGACGCTGGTGTTTTGGCGCGTCCCTCGGCTCCAGTTCTCCGAAAAGGTTATAGGCAAACAGATGCGGGTCGGGATTGTCGGAGTAATCCGGGCCGCCGTCGGTTTCTATTTCCTTCGCCTGTTCCGGAATGGGTGTAGATGGCACACTCTCGGATTGCTCAACCTTCTGTATTTCGGCATTGGGCGTAACAATCTCTACGACCTTTTGCTTGGCGGTCTTTGTCAGCTTCGGGTCTTCGAGCTGCTCACAGATAGCCACACGTTGCCCGGCTCTTACGAGCTTACGCAGGTATGTGTCGAGCGCGTGATGTGGAAATCCGGCAAGCCCTATATATTTGTCACTGCCGTTGGCTCTGCGGGTGAGTGTAATACCTAAAATCTCCGACGCTTTTACCGCATCCTCGCCAAAAATCTCATAGAAATCGCCCACTCTAAACAGCAGTACAGCATCGGGATGTTTCTTTTTCATCTCCTGATACTGTTGCATCAGAGGCGTATTGGTGAGGCTCGACTTCCTTTCTCCTTTAGCCTCCTGTTTAGGCGTAGGAGTTGGAGCAACCGGGTCAGGCGTAGGCGGCTTGATACCGATGGAATTATACAGTTCTATATTAAGGCGTAGATGCAACGACTCGTCAAGTGCCTTTCGCAAATCCTCGGCAATGCCATCGATGCCGTCATCATGGTGGTACACGATAGCCGGTTTTCCATACTGGTCAGTACCCACCTTTGCGTTGGTACAGATTACATTCTGCGGAAACGCCTGAAAGAATTTGTTTCCCGGCACCTTTGTACCACGGTCAACCACAGACTGAATGAAAAATTCTTCATCAGCCGACAATGACTTCTTCCCTGTGTGCTTCTGCAATATAATGAGGTCGCTACCCACATCAGTTCCGGCATTCTCGGAGAATGTGTTATTAGGAAGACGTAATGCCGCCACAAGGTCTGCCTGTTTCACAAGCTCCATTCTTATGAAAGGCGAGGCAGCGTTCATCACACCCTGCGATGTGATAAAGGCAGTCAGACCTCCCTCTCTCACTTGGTCAAGACCTTTGAGAAAGAAATAATTGTGCAACGACTTAGCCGCTTGACGGTAGCCAATCTCCTTACTTACGGCATAAGCAGGGTCTGCAACTGCAAAATCACCGAAAGGAATATTAGAGGCTGCGACATCGAAGTATCCGTTGAAATCACTTTCTATCTTCTCGAAGCCCTCTATTCGGGTCAGAATAGACGGGTGCAGGGCTGACAGAATCTTGCCTGTGAGTAAATCCTTTTCATATGTAAGGACTTCGGCACCGGGATATTTGTCATTCCGCAGGAATGAGTCTATAAAAGCACCCTGTCCGGCAGACGGTTCAAGAAATTTTTTGACATCGACCCCGGCATCTTTCAGCGCGTCGGAAACGGCGTCAACAATCGGCTGTGGCGTATAGAAAGCCGTCAGCGTTGACGCTTTCAGCGACTCCATATAGCGGTTAAACTCCTTGTCGTCATGCGAATAGTCGTGGATAAGGCGACGCAGTTCAACCGTAGGTGCGAACAATTCAATATCCGACTTGCTCCACTTGGCTGCATCCGCCAACTC
>NZ_PUED01000215.1 GCF_003024925.1 Paramuribaculum intestinale | reverse complement strand
CGGCGCTCCACACTCGCCGCGGCAAGCCGGCTCCCGATCCTTACCTCGCGGCTCTTGATCTGGCCGGAGTGGAGCCGTGGCAGGCTCTCGTGATAGAAAACGCACCGCTTGGAGTCGCTTCGGGAGCGGCCGCCGGCGTAGCCGTGGCCGGTATCACCACCGGTCCCGTGCCGCAGTCGGCTCTTGCCGATGCGGGCGCCACTGCTACTTTCCCCTCGATGGCCGCCTTCGCCGCGTCGCTCCCCGCCTTGCTGCGCGACTTCGCCCCGGAATAACCGGAGAAGTGTAGCGGGCTTTCCGACAAAAAACACTACGGTGTGGCTGCATCCTCTTGCATGGATAGCAGCCACACCGCTCTTTTTGGTAATGGATGGTGCTGGATGAAAGCGGGGCAGGCGCCAAAGCGACCGTAGTCGCTCTGGCGCCTGCCTTTGGTAGGGTTTGAGAAGCAGTTGTTTAGAGCTGCGGGCCGGCTGTTACGAGAGCCTTGCCGGCGGGGTTGTTCTCATACTTCTTGAAGTTCTTGATGAAGCGTGCTGCGAGATCCTGAGCCTTTACATCCCATTCTTCGGGGTTGGTGTAGGTGTCGCGCGGGTCGAGGATCTTGGGATCAACTCCGGGCAGTTCGGTGGGAACCTCGAAGTTGAAGATCGGGAGCTTCTTGGTGGGAGCATTCAGGATAGCGCCGTCAAGGATCGCGTCGATGATGCCGCGGGTGTCCTTGATGGAGATACGTTTGCCTGTGCCGTTCCAGCCGGTGTTGACCAGATAAGCCTTGGCGCCGCTCTGCTGCATGCGCTTAACGAGCTCTTCGGCATACTTGGTGGGGTGGAGTTCGAGGAACGCCTGTCCGAAGCAAGCCGAGAAGGTCGGGGTGGGCTCGGTGATGCCGCGTTCGGTGCCTGCGAGCTTGGCGGTGAAGCCGGAGAGGAAGTAGTACTTCGTCTGCTCGGGGGTCAGGATCGATACGGGGGGCAGCACTCCGAATGCGTCGGCCGAAAGGAAGATTACGTTCTTGGCGGCCGGGCCTGCGCTGATGGGCTCAACGATGCTCTCGATGTGGTTGATGGGGTAGGACACACGGGTGTTCTCGGTGACGCTCTTGTCCTTGAAGTCGATCTTGCCGTTGTTGTCTACGGTCACGTTCTCAAGCAGTGCGTCGCGTCTGATGGCGTTGAAGATGTCGGGCTCCGACTCCTTGTCGAGGTTGATCACCTTGGCGTAGCAGCCGCCCTCGAAGTTGAACACGCCGTTGTCGTCCCAGCCGTGCTCGTCGTCGCCGATGAGCAGACGCTTCGGGTCGGTCGAGAGAGTGGTCTTGCCGGTTCCCGAGAGGCCGAAGAAGATGGCTGTGTTCTGACCCTGCTTGTCGGTGTTGGCCGAGCAGTGCATCGAGGCGATGCCCTGCTGGGGCAGGTAGTAGTTCATCATCGAGAACATGCCTTTCTTCATCTCGCCGCCATACCAGGTGTTGATGATCACCTGCTCGCGCGAAGTGGTGTTGAACACGACAGCGGTTTCGCTGTTCAGGCCGAGTTCCTTGAAGTTGGTCACCTTGGCCTTCGATGCGTTGAACACTACGAAGTCGGGCTTGAAGTTGGCAAGTTCCTCAGCAGAGGGCTGGATGAACATATTGGTCACGAAGTGAGCCTGCCATGCCACTTCAACGATGAAGCGCACAGCCATGCGGGTGTCGTGGTTGGCGCCGCAGAAGCAGTCTACCACGTAGAGTTTCTTGTCGCTGAGTTCGTTGACGGCGATCTGCTTGATCTCCTTCCATGCAGCTTCGGTGACAGGCTTGTTGTCGTTGGGGTATTCCTCGGTTGTCCACCATACCTTGTCCTTGGAGTTGTCGTCAAGTACGATGAACTTGTCTTTGGGCGAGCGGCCGGTATATACACCGGTCATCACGTTGACGGCGCCGAGTTCGGTCACTGTGCCTTTCTCAAAGCCTTCCAGCGAGGGATCGGTTTCGTCTTTGAAGAGCTGCTCGTAGGAGGGATTGTGGATTATCTCCTTGACATTCTTGATGCCATACTGCGATAAGTCGATTGTGCTCATGTCTTAAAAACTTGAAATATAAGTAATTGAGTTGATTGTTCTAATCGGTTGGCAGGCTGTTGGCC
This sequence comes from Paramuribaculum intestinale, assembly GCF_003024925.1. GTDB lineage: Bacteria > Bacteroidota > Bacteroidia > Bacteroidales > Muribaculaceae > Paramuribaculum > Paramuribaculum intestinale. The sequence continues at coordinate 1,480 of NZ_PUED01000215.1, read as the reverse complement.
GCCGGTACGGTCGACTTTGCCTTGTTTACCGTCTGCAAAGTTAGCTTTTTTTTCGATGCGTGGGAGTATGCATTAAGGAAAAATTTCCATATTAATTATTTTTAAGTTTAGTTGGGTAGGATTGGAGTAATATTGTTAATTTTGCCGCCGTATTTGCGCTGCGGCGCATTGCGTCGTGTGCAGGTCGTTATTGCGGCCTGATATTGACATCCCGACAACCGTCATTGTACTTATTATGGTAATACTTCAACTTGCCGTTTTGTTCACGTTTCTCGCTGCAGGCGAGCTTGTGGTGTGGCTCACCGGGGTGCCGGTGCCCTCGAGCATCATAGGTATGCTGCTGCTCACTCTGGCTCTTAAGCTGCGCATAGTCAGGCTGCGTCATGTAGAGGGTGTGGCCGACTTTCTGGTATCCAATCTCGGCTTCTTCTTCGTGCCGGCGGGTGTGGCTCTCATGGGCTGCTTCGATCTGGTCGAGGGGCAGTGGGGAGCCGTCATAGCCGCTTCGGCTGTCAGCACGGTGATAGTCATAGCCGTCACCGGGCTTATTCATCAGTTTTCACGCAAAATCATGCCTCACAATGGAGTTTCTCGAAAATAACTACTTTCTGCTGGCTCTCACCTTCGTGGTGTATATCGGAGCGCGTATCCTGTTCAAGCGCACCGGGCTGGCCATACTCAATCCCATACTGGTGTCGGTGGCGGTGCTGATACTATTTCTGGTGCTGACAGGAGTGCCCTACGAAACCTATACCCAGGGCGGAGGCATGGTGGAGTTCTGGCTCAAGCCGGCAGTGGTGGCGCTTGGGGTGCCGCTCTACAAGCAGCTGTCGACAATCCGCAAGCAGATCCTGCCTATCATTGCCGCCGAACTGGCCGGATGTGTGGCCGGAGTCGTATCGGTGGTACTGCTTGCCCAGGCCATGGGAGCCTCACGCGAAGTGGTGCTCTCGCTGGCGTCGAAGTCGGTCACCACCCCCATAGCCATGGAGGTGACGGCCGCAGTGGGCGGACTGCCGCCGCTGACCGCCGCAGTGGTGGTGTGCGTTGGAATTTTCGGCGGCATGACCGGATTCCGTGTGATGAAAATGACTCGCGTGAAAAGTCCGATGGCGCGGGGGCTGGCCATGGGAACGGCCGCACACGCTCTCGGCACCACGGCAGCCATAGAACATGGCGGCAGCCGATATGGCGCGTGGGCCTCGCTCGGACTTACGCTCAACGGGCTTTTCACCGCCTTGCTCACTCCGACGCTCCTGGCCGTGATGGGTTATTGAGCCGATGGCTGAGATTGCGGAGTCTTTGACGATTTCTGATTTCTTTACAGAAGTGTAATCAAATGGTATTCAGAAATCGAAAAACTGCAATATAATGTTTGTGAAATCATTGACGGTGCAAAAAAAATATTGTAATTTTGCGCAAACAGGAAGGATAAGCATCAGCTTGGATTTGCTCCGTCGCGCAGGTTTCTGTCTGCATG
>NZ_PUED01000214.1 GCF_003024925.1 Paramuribaculum intestinale | reverse complement strand
ATATAAGTTGTTGAAGGATACTATATTCTATTCGGCGATTGAGAGCCTCCTTGTCGTCAGAATTCTTAGATTCATCTTCTCCTGTATCATTGTCCTCACTACCTGATTGAAGTGTTGCTAAAGAGATGGAAAGATAGTTCCGTCTGTCCTTGAAGTCTTGTTTGAGAGTATTGAGCACAGAACTCTTACCCGACCCATAAGGTCCGGTAAGAGCGATATTTCTAATGCCTTCTTCCTCAGCATTTCGAAGAACTTCATCTAGCTCTTCTACGGCCTTATAAGAATCGGGGTCATCTTTCTTTGTAAGAATCCTTGGAAGGAGAGTTTTCATAAACTATATTTTTATAGACCGTTCATTTCGAGGTCGGTGATACTCTTGGCTGTAACGTAGGCGTACATTGTCACGAGGATATGTACTGCCACTTTCAACTCTTCGTCGGTAAATTCAGGAGCGCTGTGAGCTTCGTCGTTGCGCCATGCACGCACTTTTTCAAGATAATCCCGGAAGCGGAAATATCTTGGATCGGTGGTGTGCTTCAACCTGCGTAGCGATTCATGACCAAAAATGCAGTCAGCAAACTGTGTTCTGTCAACTGCGCCTTCGCGGGTTGTCAACTCCCGGTTGTTGATGAGGTAATAGAGCTTCTTCAGGAACGGCTCGAATTTACCGACAAGCGTGTTGAAGTGGGCACGACGGTCAAGTTCTGTCAACCGGTCGTTGCAGAGAAGATGGTTGAGGGAGTTTATGAGAAGGTCGTTTGCTCCGTCAAGTCCTGGTTTTGTTCTCTTCTGGATGATGTTTATGAGATATTCAGCAACTTCATCCAGGCGGCGCGATGTCTGCGCGAGTTCGGCAAACTCAGAACGAATTTCCTCAATTATTTTCTCCGAGAGGCGATGCAAGTCGAGGTCGATATTGCTCTGTTGATTATTGCGCAATGCCATGTCGAGGATATTGCGGATGTATTCGCGTGCAAAGGGAGTGTCGTTCATAAACTCCTCATAGAGGTCTATGCCCTTACCGCTCATGTCAAGGACAAGATCTTGTGCTCTTTCTGAGAAAAGCTCACGAAGCACTCCGTATGAATTTCCAGAACGTACTGCCTCATTGATACTGGGGTCAGTCAACATCATATGGTTGAGCGGACGTAGCACTATGTCGTGGTCCTCAAGGAATCCACGATAGGGCTCGTTGACGATGTCAAGAATCTCACGGAGTGTCTTTTTCTCATCCTCAACTGGTGCTTTCACGTCACCGATGCGGGATGAACTGAGTTCAGCATCCTCATTTTCAAGAGCGATTGTCCCCTCCATCACCATTTGCAAGCGTAGTTTGTTAAGGTCAACGCGGTCAAGAATCTCCATCGGGAGAGTTTCTTTGGTGTATTGCAAACGTGGATAGAGAGCTCGGAGGAATATGTATTCACGTTCAAGCTCAGGGTCGCAATAAGTCAAGAGCTGCGCCATAAAGCCATAGCTTCGGATATAGCGGTTTACGAGTTTGCGGAATTTATCCTTATCTTCGTTGCTCAACGGTGTCTCCCGTTCGCGGACAATTGTGTTGCAGATTGATACTGCCGAAGCTGCATCTTCCTTGACCATTGCGGCTACGACTTGGTCTCTTTCGGCCGTGTTGTACAATTTGAACACCTTTATATCATCGAGAAGGGTATAGAGGCGCTGGGTGTCAACCTCGCCGGTGAGGATGGTGGTCTGATAATACTTTTGGAATGCCTTCTGCACGGAGTCTGCATCATTGCGGAAGTCAATCACCATCGTATCTTCCTTCTTTACACCTCCCTTGTCATAGCAACGATTGAGGCGTGAGAGGGTCTGTATGCACTGGATGCCACCGAGCATCTTATCTACGTACATAGTGTGAAGCAGCGGCTGGTCAAAGCCGGTCTGGAATTTATCGGCTACAATCAAGATGCGGTATTCGGGAGTATCGAATGTTTCTCGGATTTTATCGTCTTTGATTCCCCAGCCGTTCATCTTGTCTTCGGTGTATTTCGTACCATCGGGCAGCTCCACTTCTCCGGAGAAGGCCACCAACGTTTTGAACTCACTACCATATTCCTCAGCGAGTAGGTTGTCGAAAATCTTCTTATAGCGAACAGCCGCCGCACGGCTGTCGCTGACAAACATGGCTTTGGCTTTGCCCCCTATTTTGTTGCGGGTGTGCTGCATGAAGTAGTTGAGAGCCAAACGGGCCTTCAGTGTCATATTCTCCGGCTCCTGATTCAGTTTGCGAAGAATCAAAGCAACAGATTTTTTCTCACCATACAGCTCTTCCGGTTCATTAACGCCGGAGACACCCTCCGTGGTCATAGCCATAGTGGGATGCGCGGAGTTTTTCTCGATGTATTCAAACATCGTTTTGTAGGTGGTGTAGTTGCGAAGCACGTCGAGGATGAATTTTTCGTCGATGGCCTGCTTCATAGTATAGTAATCGTGTGCTACATATCCTTCAGTAGTTTTCTTTCCGAAAAGTGCGTATGTCTTGTCCTTGGGTGTGGCGGTGAAGGCAAAATAACTGATATGCCCCATCTGCTGACGCATTGTCTGCATATAAGCCATGAGAGCATCCATTTCGTTGCTTTCATATCCCTCGCACTCCATTTCGGCAATTAAAGCCTGAATATCCTCGTCGGTGGATAAGGCGTTGACAATATCCTTAGCACTTTCATTGCCTATTGCAGTGTGTGCCTCGTCAATGATGACAGCATAGTTGCGGTGCTTGTCGCGTTTAAGTTCGCTTAGTGCATAACTGAATTTCTGTACGGTGCTCACAATTATGCGCCCACCATCGTTTATCGCTTTGGCGAGTTTCTTGCTGCCGCGACGTATGTCCTTCACCACACCGGCTTCTGTTGCGAATGCGTTTACATCGTCAGCCATATTCGCATTTAGTACGATGCGGTCTGTCACCATGATGATGGAGTCAAACACCGGTGTCTGGTCATTATTGACAAGATTCACGAGCTGATGGGCGAGCCAAGCCATTGATTTAGTCTTGCCGGATCCAGCTGAATGCTCGATAAGATAATTATGACCGGGTCCTTCCTGTTCAACCCACTTGATAAGATTGCGGACAACCCTCAATTGGTGGTAACGAGGAAAGAAAGTGACAGTCTTTCCGTTGTCTGTCACCGATTTGATAAAGTGGTCGATGATGTTGAGTAGGGAGTCTGCTTGCCAAATGTCTTTCCAGAGATAGCTGGTGGCATAATCACCCGGCACTTGCGGATTGACGGAATCAACGTTGAATGGCAGGAACGAAGTATCCTCTCCGTTGAGAAAGGTTGTCATGAACGCATAGTTGTTATCAACTACGAAATGCACCAACGCCGTGCGAAGCATGGCATTCTTGGGGTCGCGGTCGTGGCGATATTGATAAATGCCGTTGGTATAGTTTTGGCCGGTGCCTTCGTTTTTCAGTTCAGCTGTGATAATGGGGAAACCATTGAGAAGAATACACAAGTCAAGTTCATTGCCCTTGTCGGCCTTGTCCTCTGAATAGCGCATTTGGCGAACCACTGCAAATCGGTTGGCGAGATAGAGCTCATGGAGGTTACTATCTTCTCCGGCAAGTGTCGGTTTGGTCTGCATCAGCTTGACCGGGATTCCCTGTATCTTCAGACCATTGCGTAGAATT
>NZ_PUED01000213.1 GCF_003024925.1 Paramuribaculum intestinale | reverse complement strand
TCCATGCCTCGGCGTCACCCTCGGGGATGGCGGCGAATGTCGGATCGATGGCGTATGTGTTGCCCTCGGCGTCGGTGGCGTTGCCTTCGGCCACGGTGACTCCGAAGAGTGTGGCGGGCGCGGGGGTAGCGATGGCATAGCTTTCGTCCTCGTCGAGCAGCTCGGCGTCGGCGTCGATCTCATGGAGCGAAGCGGTGTTCTTGCTGTTTCTGACGAGCACGATGTCGGCGAGATACTTGCCCGCTTCGGCCTCGGCCGGAGCGGCGGCCACCACGGCGAGATTACCCTCTTTGTCGGCGGCCATCACCGTTCCCTCGGCAGCGGCCACCACTTTCAGGTGGCTGCGGAAGTGGTAGAGATTGTTGGCGTTGTCGCCTCCGGCCACCTCGGCGAGGCTGCCCGCGTCGGTAGAGAGCTTCGTGAGTGTGATCGTGGTGGGACTTCCTTCAAGCACTCCCGGTGTGGAGCGTTTGATCGTCACCTTGGTATCGGCATCTATGCCCTTGAGCTTTTCCGGATCGTAGGCCTCCTGTGTGCCATCTCCGACAGTCATCTTGATGACAGCTCCGTCGGGGGTGTCGGTTGTCAGATCCATACGTTTGATGAACTCATATGATTCACCCTTGATCTCAACCCCGTCGGCAAAGAAGCGTGCGGGGCGGTCTGCGGGCGTGGGTTCGAGCTTCTCCACCTGTATGGCATATTTGCCGTCGGTGTGCTTGCGGAGTATGCCGATGACGTTGAAGTGCTCTGTTCCGGCTGCCAGATGGTCGGCGAGCTGCTCTTTGAGGCTCTTCGCCGGCTCGGCGGTGTCATCGCCGGCAGTGGTGTCGTCGGCTTCGTCGGCGAGCGCCATTACGGCTTCGGTTTCCGGCTCTGAGGGAGCCTGGTCGGTGCCGAACATATCCCAGAGCATGGCCACTCCGTCGGCGGTGAACTGTGCGGTGTAGTCGTCGGATGCATCAGCTTTGGCCACCTGCACTTTCATGACATTCATCTCGGCGTCGAGCAGATCGTCCGTGAGGGTTATCTTTTCGGGGTGGTTGTCGGGATGCTCTTCAAGCGTGCTGAGAGCCACCGTTACGGAGCGGTTTACGCAGTTGTTCTCGCCCATTACCGGATTTCCATCCTTATCGGTCACAGGTTTGCCGTCAGAATCGCGTAAGGCCATATAAGGGATGAACCTGGGAGTGCCTTGTACGTAGCCGGGTACGGATACTTCTCCTGCAAAGGGACTGTCGGTGTGGTGAGTGAAAAGAGCCGAGGATGCGAAGAAGTTGCCGAGTCCGGTGAGGTCTACGTCGAGATTGCCGGCATTGTCGATGGTGACTTTGCCTATGAACTTGCGGATCTCATCGCCGACTTTTATTCCTCTGCCATAATAGTTCCATAACTCGTTGCCTCCATAGGCGGCATAGGTGACGGGGAATCCTGTCCTGCTGCTTTCAGTATATTTGTATTGCCAGTTGTCATTGTCATGTACGAGAATATACGAGTCCTTGAACGCTGTGACTGTGTCGCCGGCATTGGCCGGATTGAGCGGCAGATCCTTGTCGACATCGCGCAGCTGCAGCACATTGCCGTTGCGGGCCACGACGGCGAATCGTCCGTTGAATCTCACGTAGCATGCTTGGTCAGTGCTGAGCGTGCCCTCCTGAATCTTTTTGCGGAACTCCTCGATCGACACTACCTCCGGGCCGGTCTGCACAGCGTCGCGGATCACAATCTTCAGTTTGTCGCCCTCATTTGTCCTGTTGTATTGAGGGTTTGTCGCGTAGGCATATGCATAGACGGTAGTGCTGCCTGTGTTTTGGTCGAATTTCAGATCGCGGGTGTCAAATGAACATATGTGGGATGAAGTTTCGGATGAAGTTCCGGAGTAGATGCTTTTGCCGTTGTTGTCTTCTATTGTGAATGTGAACGCCGGAACAGTTTCGGATGTCGACGGAGCTTTTATATTGAACGACAGTTCGATTCTGCCGTCCTTGCTGTCATGTGTGTACTGCCACGCTTTGGAGCCGTCGGCCTCAACGATCTCTTGATATTTATGCTTGTCGACATCGTTGATATTGATTTCAGGTGTTGGAAACGGAGCATAGATGTTGCCTGATCGGGGGGCGAGATAATAGGTCTTCGTGTCCGGGTCATATTCCACGATGGCGACCATGCTGTAGGTTTCAGTGGTGGTTAGAGCATTGATTTCTTCATCCGAAGGTGTATTCCATCTAAAATTTCCGAGACCGGCAGCTCCGAGAGCACCTTTTGTCGTCGAACCGTAGCGGATGGCGATTCTCTTTTCGCCTGTGGCTTTTGACATACGGAATGAGTTGTCGGTGCTGTTCCAGTCGGTAAGTCCTCTTACTATGACTGCCTTTCCAAAGAGGTCGGGCGTGATGTCGTCGGTTTCATGAAATCCTATGAATCCTTTGATCTGTGTGTCAGTAAAACCGAATTGACTGAATTCCTGTTCATTGTCCTGATACGGAACCTGGGCTTCTGTGCCAAGCAAAGGATAATAATCTTCAGGCTCCTGGGATGTCATGTCGCGCACTACGATCACCGGATTTTCCCCGTCGTTGTAGTAATATTTGCCTATGACCATGTTGGGTTTCATCAAACTCAATACCGGCTTTGACATGTTGGAACCATAATTTTGTGGTGAGAAGGTGTTGATAGGAAAATATGGATCCGCTTGTTTGGCACGCCGGGATATTAGTTTGACTGCGACTCCGTTGACGTCGCGGACATAAACAGCGTTGGTGTACTTGTTGTTGTTATCCTGAGGATATACGAGGGTGTGCGCTCTTATCAGCAGGGGCATGTCGAGCAGCACAATCTCGCCATTGTTCTCGAGCTTGTGCAACTCGGCAAGATCCGATATAACCTTGGGATGGATTACTTTGGTCGCGATCTGAGCGACTTCCGATGCATATGTCGTATCTTTGTATGGCGACTCAACGCGTGCATAATAATACGCGCTCTTGACCGATTCAAATGGTGCTGTGTACGTCTTTACATTATCGGCAGTCCAGTCGATAGTCGTGACGTCATCAAGTTGTGTCTTTGACTCGATATATTTGATCGTATGGTCGGTGTAGTCATCGGTCTGCGATGCCATGGTGATGGTTATAGGCAAGCGTGAAAGCCATTTGCCGTCGGTGAATTTGTTGCTCTCAAGATTGGTTGTAATAACCGGTGAGGCAGGCGGGTTGGGGGTATCTGTCGAAATCTCAAGCTCCACGCCGCTGATATAGGCAAGAGTGTAAGTCCCGCTGTATACTTTGGTGTCTGCAGATGTGATTGATGTTGCAGTAACGTTATATAGGTTGTTTTGAGATGGTTTTTCGAGGGTGATCCATTTGTCTATGTCTGCTGACATTCCGGTTCCGCATCCGAAACTGATACATCGTCTTGGCCCGGGGTGATTCTGGTCTATTTTTGTGTTTTCAGAAGTATTGGTTATGCTGATGTCGTATTTTTCAGTTGAAGCTTTGAAGCAGTTGTTTATGTTGCTTCCTCCAAAAAATGCCATAGGAAATGTATTAGATGTTGCAGTAACGTTATATAGGTTGTTTTGAGATGGTTTTTCGAGGGTGATCCATTTGTCTATGTCTGCTGACATTCCGGTTCCGCATCCGAAACTGATACATCGTCTTGGCCC
>NZ_PUED01000212.1 GCF_003024925.1 Paramuribaculum intestinale | reverse complement strand
TCTTTTCGGGCGATTCGCGTCAAGTTTCATCGGTCACGATGCCCGCATCGCTCCCTCATCAACTCACGCGAATCTCTCCGAAAATCCTCTTTGAGTGAATAGAAGTGAAATTCAAACATACTCTAAAATTTATATCACTTTGCTTTTGAGAGTCTTTTCAGCGTCTTTTTGTTTGCTCCCCGGTCACGTAGCTACGGCTACACTCCCTCATCACAAACAAAAATCCATCTGACAATCCTTCTCAAAATCCGTATTATATAAATTTAGACAATTGTCCTCCAAAAGCACCTTTCGGACGAACAACGCCGATCTCTCCAAACTCTCAACACATTACTTTATTCCCCATTTATTGCCATAGTCTCGCGAATTCTACATATATTTGCACCATTATGAAAGGAATCGTACTTGCAGGCGGCAGCGGCACACGCCTCTACCCCATCACAAAAGGAGTCAGCAAACAGCTCCTACCGGTCTATGACAAACCGATGGTCTACTATCCGATCTCGGCGCTTATGCTTGCGGGCATACGCGACATACTTGTCATCTCCACACCTCAGGATCTGCCCGGCTTCCGGCGTCTGCTCGGCGATGGCAGCGACTACGGCATACATCTTGAATATGCCGAGCAGCCCTCGCCCGACGGACTCGCGCAAGCCTTCATCATAGGACGCGACTTTATCGGTGACGATTCGGCCTGTCTGGTGCTGGGCGACAACATTTTCCACGGAGCCGGATTTTCAGGACTGCTGAAAGAGGCTGTGGCCGACGCAGAGCGCGGACTGGCCACCGTATTCGGATATTGGGTCGACGACCCGGAGCGTTACGGCGTGGCCGAATTCGACGAATCCGGCCGGTGTCTCTCCATTGAGGAAAAACCTGAGCATCCGAAGTCAAACTACGCTGTGGTGGGTCTCTACTTCTACCCCAACAAGGTGGTGGACGTGGCCGCCTCCATAAAGCCGTCGGCCCGCGGCGAGCTTGAGATCACATCGGTAAATCAGGAATTTCTCCGCTCCGACGCCCTCCGCGTGCGCACCCTGCCACGCGGATTCGCATGGCTCGACACCGGTACCCACGACAGCCTCGCCGAAGCCTCGATCTACGTGGAAGTGCTTGAGAAGCGTCAGGGTCTCAAGATAGCCTGCCTCGAAGGCATCGCCTACCGGCAGGGATGGATTGACCGCCAGCGCATGGAGGAACTCGCACGTCCGATGCTCAAAAACCAATACGGCCGCTACCTAATGAAAGTGATCGACGAACTCGACCGCACCGGAATGCAAAATCTCGACTAACCGACGCACACATGGAACTTATCAAAACACAGATACCCGAAGTAGTGATCCTTAAGCCGCGAGTTTTTGACGACGCCCGCGGATATTTCTTCGAAAGCTACTCACAGCGCGACCTCAATCAGCTGATGCAGCGCGACATTCAGTTCGTGCAGGACAATGAGAGCCGTTCGGCCCGCGGAGTGATGCGCGGCCTCCATTTCCAGCGTCCGCCGTTCACCCAGGCCAAACTCGTCAGATGCGTGGAGGGTGCCGTGCTCGATGTAGCTGTCGACATACGCCGCGGATCGCCCACCTACGGCCATCATGTGGCAGTGGAGCTCACCGCCGACAATCATCTGCAGTTTTTCGTGCCACGCGGATTTGCACACGGCTTTGCAGTGCTGAGCGAAACAGCCGTATTCCAGTATAAATGCGACAACTACTACGCCCCGCAGGCCGACGGAGGCATATCGCTGCTTGATCCGGCTCTCGGCATAGACTGGCGCATCGATCCATCGACGGCGATACTGTCGGAAAAGGATACCCGCCATCCACTGCTTGAGCAGTTTGAGTCGCCGTTTATCTACGGCGAATTCTGAATGCCGACCCATTCACACAGAAAGACCCTGTATCGACCGACTGATCGGCACAGGGTCTTTTGGCATACTTGCCGCAATACTACAGCCTGCACATCTAACTTCACATTTTAAGCAGTTTTAACCACATCCGCTTCTAATTGTGAAAAATAATGCATATTTTTGTCAGCATTTTACACATTGGACTTTAAGAAAGACAGCCCCCAACCCAATCAGCGACGACATGAACAAAGTAAGAGCCGCTCTTGAGAAGGTGATGAGCGAAGATCTGTCGGAAATCTGGACGATACTAAATGCCGACGAGAAACGCAAGATCACCGACAACTTTGCCATACATCATTTCAAGAAAAATCAGATAATCTACGCCGAGAACGAAGATCCGGAATATCTCTGGTGTCTGCTTAAAGGCAAAGCCAAGCTCTACAAGGACGGAGCCGGCAACCGCACACAGATACTGCGGCTTATCAGACCTGTGCAATATTTCGGCTACAGAGCCTTCTTTGCCGAAGAGTCATACGTGTCAACCGCCGCCACAATCGAGCCGTCGATACTGGGAACGATACCCATGACCGTAGTAAAGGAGCTCATCGACCAGAACATCAGTGTTGCATGGTTTTTCATCCGCGAACTGTCGCACAATCTCGGACGCTCCGACACCAACATAGTCAACCTCACTCAGAAGCATCTGCGAGGCCGCCTTGCCGAAGCGCTCATAGCTCTCAAAGACAGCTACGGATATGAAGAGGACGGCACCACCATCAGGGTATATATGGGACGCCAGGATCTCGCCAACCTGTCGAACATGACCACCGCCAACGCCATACGCACGCTGACCGACTTCGGCAACGAACGCATCATAGTGGTCGACGGACGTACCATAAAAATCATTGACGAAAAGACGCTCGTAAAAATCAGCCGCTTCGGCTGACAAACGACAACGTATATATAAACACAACAGGCAATATGTCAGACGGTCAGAACCCTGACGTATTGCCTGCTTTTTTTTCACACAACGGCAAATTATACCGACGGGTGACACCGGATAAGCGTCATTGCACGCCCCTGAAACTACAGACGCTGCGCCGGCATTGCCGACGCAGCGTCATAATTCGATCTGTTACAGACAACCTTTATCAGTTCCCGAGAGTCTCATAGAGTTTCTTGATGCCCTCGTTTTCCGGATCGATCTTCAGATAGTCTTCCAGATACTGCTTGGCCTTGGCCTTGTCTACATCAGAGTAGTAGATGCCGAGCACGTAGTCGGCGGCGCGATATGATGCGACCTGCGACTCACGGTTGGCCGGATCGGCATTGAGCAGCTCAAGCATTTTCTCATAGAGAGCGGCGATCTCGGCATTGGGGTTGTCGTCGTTGCGAGCAAGAAGTATCTCACCTTTCAGACGATAGAGAACGGCATTGTCCGACACACGCTCCAGAGCCTTGTCGTAGTACTTGATACCTTCATCGGCGGCAGCCACACGCTCAGGAGTGCCCTTTTCGAGCTTGCGTGCCAGAGATGCATAGCGGCGACCCATGTTAATGATGTCGTTGAGCGAGCCGTTGCCTGCATCAAGATACTGCTTCATCACCTCCACAGCCTTTTCGGAGTTGCCCGCGCGGTCGTGGACGAGGCTCAGCTTCGGCAGCAGCTCAGGCTTGTCGGGGTTTAGCTCGATGGCCTTCTCGAAAGTCTTCACGGCTTCCTCATATTTGCCCTGCTCTGCGAGAGCGTCGCCATAAAGGATATAGTCATTGGGGATGTACTCTGCGTCGGGATGACCGAAAAGCTTTGCTCCGGCCGCTTCTGCAGCAGGCCAGTCTTCCTTTGCGGCATAGTCCATCAT
>NZ_PUED01000211.1 GCF_003024925.1 Paramuribaculum intestinale | reverse complement strand
TAGAGGAGGTGTATAAGGGGCGGCTTACCAAGAGATATGTGGGTTGCAATCGTGTCGGGGTGAGCTTCGTGCGGTTTTAGCGACATGCCTGAGTCAGTACCGAAATGGCTGATATGAACGGACATATGGGTTGTGGTGCGCCAGGGTCTGCGGACGTTGACGTGGCCGGAGGCGTGGGTGTCGGTGGCTGGTTTGTGGTGTTGGTGGGTCATAATGGGGAGCGTGCTGTGGGTCGGCGGTTGGGTGAGCGTGGTTATGAGGTGTATGTTGCTTTGCAGCGTGAGGTGAGGGTGTGGCGTGATGGTCGTCGGCGGGAGGTGGATCGTGTGGTGATTCCGTCGGTGGTGTTTGTGCGTTGTGGGGAGGGTGAGCGGCGCGATGTGCTGCGGACGTCGGGTGTGAGGGGTTTTCTGATGAATCGTGCTGGTCGTGGTGGGTCGTCGGTGGCTGTGGTGCCTGATGTTCAGCTGGATCGGTTGCGGTTTATGCTTGGGGCGACGGACCGGCGTGTGGATTTTGTGGGTGAGGGTCTGCGTGCGGGTATGTGTGTGAGGGTGGTGCGTGGTTCGCTGTGTGGTCTTTGCGGTGAGGTGGTGGGTGACGGTAGGTCGGCCGATGGGTCGGTGCGGTTGCTGGTGAGGGTGGATGCTCTGGGGTGTGCTTGTGTGGAGATTTCTGAGTTGGATCTGGAGGGTGTGTGATGGTGATGAAACGTATTTTAAGTTTAGATATAAATATTAGTTATGCAGGCTCTTATACTTGCGGCCGGAATGGGTCGGCGTCTTGGTGAGTTTACGGCTAACAATACCAAGTGTATGCTTGAGGTGAATGGGGTGAGGCTCATTGACCGTATGCTGAATCAGTTGTTTGCTCTGGATCTGTCGCGTATAGTGATCGTGGTGGGTTATGAGGGTGGCAATCTGATGGATTATATCAGCCGGCAGTATCCGGGGCGTGATATCGTTTTTGTAGAGAATCCGATCTATGACAAGACGAACAATATATATTCGCTTTGGCTTGCGCGGGAGTATATGGCTTCTGATGATACTTTGCTGCTTGAGTCGGATCTGATATTCGAGGATTCGGTGCTTGGTGCGGCGATGGAATGTGATCATAGGGACTGTGCTTTGGTGTCGAAGTATGAGATTTGGATGGACGGTACGATGGTGAGGATTGACGATGAGGATAATATCGTGAATTTCATTCCGAAGAAGGCGTTCAAGTACAGCGATACGAAGTTTTATTACAAGACGGTAAATATATATAAGTTCAGCAGGGAGTTTATAGCCAACCATTATCTGCCGTTTCTGGAGGCATATATACGTGTGCTTGGTGAGAATGAGTATTACGAGCAGGTGCTGAGGGTGATAACTCTGATAGACAATGCCGGGATTAAGGCGTTGCCGATCACGGGGATGCACTGGTATGAGATAGATGACGTGCAGGATCTGAGGATCGCTGAGACTATATTTGCTGAGCGTGAGGATCGTCTGCGGAAGCTTCAGGGCAGTTTCGGGGGATATTGGCGTTATGCCGGTCTGCTTGATTTCTGCTATCTGGTGAATCCTTATTTCCCGAAGGCGAGAATGATAGAGGAGATGAAGGCTAATTTTGAGCCTCTTCTGCGGGATTATCCTTCGGGTATGGGTGTGAATTCGCTTCTGGCGGCGAAGTATTTCGGGGTGAGGCATGATTATATGGTGGTGGGCAATGGTGCGGCTGAGCTTATCAAGAGTCTGATGGGGTGTGTTGAGGGTGGTGTGGGTGTAATATATCCGACGTTTGAGGAGTATCCCAACCGGCTTTCGGCTGACCGGATTGTGGCGTATTATCCGTCGAACGGTGATTTTTCCTATACGGCGGATGATATTGTGGATTTCTATTCGGAGAAGGAGATAGGGAGTCTGCTGATAGTGAATCCTGATAATCCTTCGGGGAACATGATAGGCCGTGAGGGGCTTGAGCGGCTTGCTGTGTGGGCCGAGGAGCGGGGTGTGAGGCTGATTGTGGATGAGTCGTTCGTGGATTTTGCGGATGAGGCAGCTGAAACGACGTTGCTCCATAATGGTGTTCTTGAGGCGCATCCGACGATGTGTGTTATGAAGTCGATCTCGAAGAGTTACGGTGTACCCGGTCTTAGGCTGGGTGTTCTGGCTAGTGCTGACAGGTCGCTGATAGATTTCATGCGGAAGGATGTGGGAATATGGAATATCAATTCGTTCGCGGAGTTTTACATGCAGATCTATGGCAAGTATGAGAAAGACTATGTGAGGTCGTGCGAGAAGTTCCGTGAAGAGCGTGCGATATTTGAGCGCGAGCTTCGTGAAATTCCTTTCCTGCGTGTGATTCCGTCGCAGGCCAATTATTTCCTGTGTGAGGTGCTTCCGCCGTTTACTTCATACAATCTAACACTACAATTGTTAGAAAGATACAGTATTTTGATTAAAGACTGTACGTCAAAAAAAGGTTTTCCAAATAATCGACATTTCATCCGAATTGCAATACGCAATCGAAAAGATGATATCCAAATGTTTAATGCATTAAAAGGCCTAATTCTATGAAAATAATTGAGAATGATCAGATTGTAGCCCTCGATATTTCCCCTGCACAATGTGTGGAATGGGCATATGAGGGATTTCTGTTGAAGCGAAAGAGTTGCATGCCTCCGAAAACTGCAATACATCTTGATGGGAGTCTGGATTTTTTTAGGACAATGCCTTGTCTTTTACCAAAAGAGTATGGAAGATTTGGATGTAAAAATGCATCAAGATTTCAATGCTCTCATCCATCGGTGAAAAGTTATCTCACTTTGTGTGACAGCACCAATGGCAACTTCATCGCATTGGTGAATTGTGACTGGATTACACCTATGCGAACCGGAGCAGTTGCTGCATTGGCTATTAAGACATTTCGTAAATCCGATGCAAGAGTCTATTCTTTCATGGGTTTAGGTTGCGCTGGAAAAGCTGCATTGCGGTGTTTTTTGGATTCAACTAAAAATGAACATTATGAGGTGAGATTATTGCAATATAAGGATCATGCCGACAAAACTATAGAAGAGTTCTCGTCCTATAAAAATGTTGAGTTCAGAATCATGGATAGTGTTGACTCTTTGGTGGATGGATCAGATGTCGTGGTGTCTGCAATTACTCAGTCAGCCGGCTTGCTGGTAAATGATATTTCATTGTTTAAGCCAGGTGTATTGCTTGTCCCGATCCATACACGTGGTTTTCAGAATTGCGACACTGTTTTCGATAAGATATTTGGTGATGACACTGCGCAAATCTCCGGTTTTCAGTTTTTTGAGCAGTTTAAGTCGTTCGGAGAGTTCTGTGATGTCCTTTCGGGAGATATATGCGGACGCGAAAATGATAGACAAAGAATTATTTCGTATAATATCGGTCTTGGACTACATGATGTGTATTTTGCATATCAAATCGAAAAGATGCTAAAGTCAAAGTGACTTCTTCTCTTGGATATAGGGCTGCACGGGGTGCGGTATGGGCGACATTGGATCGTTTTGGTTCGATGGGCATCCAGTTTGTGTTTGATAATTTATAAGTTGTGTAATGGCATATTCTAAAGTGTTATTGAAGGTTATATTGATTATTAAATGATGAGCTATAACAATTCACTTTATGTATTGCCTGAAAAAGATGGATTTTTTCATGACAGTATAAATTACTGTCTCCTTAAATGTTAAAGTGTTTGAAATAATAGATTTATTG
>NZ_PUED01000210.1 GCF_003024925.1 Paramuribaculum intestinale | reverse complement strand
GCTTGCCTTTGCCCATAGAGGGGTCGACTTCGATGTCGAGCTGCGCGCACACCTGACGCAGCTGTTCTTCGTTCATGCCGGTGATGTCGATGCCGGTGAATTCCTTTATCGAGTCGATCATGGTGACGCGCTTGAACGGTGCCTTGAACGATATGACGTTGTCGCCCACTTTCACTTCGGTGGTGCCGTTGACGTCGAGGCATATCTTTTCGAGCATCTTCTCGGTGAAGTCCATCATCCAGTTGTAGTCCTTGTAGGCCACATAGATCTCCATGCATGTGAATTCCGGATTGTGGGTGCGGTCCATGCCTTCGTTGCGGAAGTTCTTGGAGAATTCGTAGACGCCTTCAAATCCGCCCACGATCAGACGCTTGAGATAAAGCTCGTCGGCTATGCGCAGATAGAGCGGTATGTCGAGCGCGTTGTGATGGGTCACAAACGGACGTGCCGATGCTCCGCCGGGTATCGACTGCAGTATGGGGGTCTCGACCTCCATGTAGCCGGCTGTGTTGAAGTATTCGCGCATGGAGTTGTAGACCTTGGTGCGCTTGATGAAGATCTCCTTGACGCCGTCGTTGACCACGAGGTCGACGTAGCGGCGGCGGTAGCGGAGCTCGGGGTCGTCGAACGCGTCGTAGGTCACACCGTCTTTCACTTTGACGATCGGAAGCGGGCGCAGCGACTTGCCGAGCACGGTGATGCTGCGGGCATGGACTGTGATCTCGCCCATCTGGGTGCGGAACACGAATCCCTCCACTCCGATGAAGTCGCCGATGTCGAGAAGTTTCTTCACTACGGTGTTGTATAACTCCTTGTCTTCGCCCGGACAGAGGTCGTCGCGGCTCACATAGATCTGTATGCGGCCGCGTGAGTCCTGAAGTTCGATGAATGACGCCTTGCCCATGACACGGCGGCTCATGACGCGTCCGGCCACGGTGACATCGCGTGCGGGAGCGTCGTCGCTGAAGTCGCGTTTGATTTCGTCGGTGTAGGCTGTCACCTTGTATTCGGCAGCCGGATATGGTTCAATGCCGAGTCGTCTCATCTCTTCGAGGCTTCCGCGGCGCACTATTTCCTGTTCGCTCAGTTCAAGAATATTGGTCATAAGCTTGTATGTGGGTGCTTGGTATGAATGCTTTGATGCAATTTTTTGCAAATTTAGCCATTATTTTCCTAATAACAGCCTCTGTGCGGCCTAAAAACGCCGGAGTTGTCGCAGTCCGGCGTTTTTAGGCGTTTTAGCTGTCAGTGGCTATGTGTTGTGCTGCCGGTGTGGGTGGATCAGACGGTGCGGGGCGAGGTGCGCCTGGCGCCTGCGAACAGCCCGAAGCGGCGCGTCAGTATCCATGCCACGGCGAAGTAGAGCGCCGCCAGTCCCCATAGCATCATGGCGGGATGGCTCTGCTGGGCGAATGTGGCTCCGTTTGAGTTGAGGCGGATGAATCCCTCTATGCCCCATGTGGCGGGGATGAAGCCGCCGACAAGCTGCCAGAACGCCCCCATGGCGTAGCGCGGCCATGTGAGTCCGGAGAGGAATAGAAACACTACGGATGTGAACACCACTACCATCAGCGAGGCTTCGCGCTCGGTGACGAACGAGGCCACGCAGAAGCCGAGCATCGAGGCGGCTACGGTCATCGGCAGGATATAGACAAGGCTGTCGAGCATCGAATCGAGGTGGGGCAGGGTGAACATCCATGGCACGAAATGGAGGGCATAGAGCGCCATGGGTGTGTAGATCGTGGTGTAGCAGAGGGTCTTGCCGATAAGCGTGGCGGAGGCCGGAGCGTCGACCGACATAGGATCGAGGCCGCCGTTGCGCCGGCGGCGTTCGGCAGAACCGCCGGCGAGCATAGCCACGCCGAGTATCAGGCTCTGATGAAGTATGAGCACGAGCACTCCGGGCATGATGAACGAGGCGAAGCCCTGGGTGGGGTCGCCCATCATTACCGACTGGGTGTCGATCGGCGAGCCGCCGATGTCCTGGAGCAGCAGTCCGCCGGAGGCGATCTTCTCCTGCTGGTGGCGGGTGGCTATGGCCATCTGCAGGTCGGTGAGGTTGAACAATGCCTGACGGTAGCGCAGAAGCAGGCTGACGTCGGCGTAGTATGTGACGTTGGCCTGTTCGCCGCGGCCGAGCTGCCTGGCGTAGCCGGCGGGGATCTCGAGTATGCCGTACACTTCCTTGCGGTTCATCATGCGGCGTGCGGCCTCCATGTCGGGGGCATACTGGTAGACTTTCAGGCCGTCGGTGGCGTCGACCATGCGGGCAAGCTCGCGGCTGGGAGCCGTGCGGCTGTGGTCGACCACGGCGATAGGCATGTCGCGGATCAGCTCAGGGTTGTAGATCAGCGTGTAGACTATCGGATAGAAGAGCGGCAGGGCGAAGAAGAAGAGCATCACTCCGAGGTCGTGAAACACCAGATAGAATTCTCTCCGCCAGACTCTGAAGAGCGATGTCAGCCAGTTGTCGCGTGTGTGGCTCATGATGCGTCAGGGTACATAAACGGGGTTAAGACAATGTTTCTTGAGCCGGCGCAGGGGGAGCAGGGCCACTATCGGGAACATGAGCAGCGCGGCATAGTACCATCTCGAATAATAGAGCGGTATGCCGTTGAGAGCCTGGTCGGCATAGATGAGGAAGTAGTAGCGCATCGGCAGTATGTAGCTGAAGATGCCTACGGCGGGGTACATGCTCGACACCGGGAATGAGTAGGCCGCTATGGAGAAGGTGAGGATGCCGGTCAGCGAGCAGATGCTCAGCGAGAGCCGCAGGTTGGGCACGGCGCAGCATATTGTCACGGCGAATGCCTGCGAGCCCATGACCATCAGAGCCATGGCGAGCAGCATGTGCCAGAGCGGACAGTTGAGCGGGCAGTTGCAGTAACCGTAGATGACCGACTGGCAGAAAAATCCCACTATGGTCATTATGGCCCATTGCGGAATGAGCTTGCCGGCGAGGGCTATCGTCATGGATCCTCCGGCGGTGTGCAGCCACTGCGGTGATGTCTGGCGCTTGATCTCGTCGCAGATGGTGTAGGCGGTGAGCAGCAGCGCCATGAGGGAGAGTACCGAGGGGATGAACGAGTTGGCCAGATATATCAGATAGTTGAGCCATGGGTTGCCGATGGGATTGGAATTGATCACCACGGGCTGTATGAGGGCGCGGGCGGCGTCGTCGCCTATGCCGAGGCTGGTGAGCTTTGTGGCTGCGAGGCCTCCGGCGGTTGTGACGGCCTGGGTCTTGAAGCCCTTGAAAGCGAGAGTGCCGGGCACGAACACTGTCATGTCGCTGTAAAATGTCAGCGTGGCGTCGCCGCCGTATATGGCGTCGCGCTGGAAGTCGCGGGGTATGAGGAAGAATCCGAACGTCTCTCCACGGCGCACGCGGTCGAGCGCCTCGCTGTAGCTGAGGTCGCGGTGGGTGATGTCGATCAGCTCGGTGGCGTTGAGATTGCGCGTGATGCGGCGTGACAGCTGCGACTGGTCGAGGTCAACCACCGATACGGGCACTTTCAGCGGCAGTCCCTCCTTCATCAGATCCACGAAGAAGATGGCAAAGGCTACCGGCACCACGACCATCGCGGCTATGTAGAGCTTGCGCGAACAGAGCTTGCGCGAACAGAGCTTGCGCCAGCCGTAGGCGAGTGATTGAAGCAGTGGGGTGAGCATCGCTGTCGGGGTGTGGGTTTTGAAAGTGATGTGGCTTTGGAGGTTATTTCTTGCGGTAAAGCACTGTCATGCCCGGGCGCAGGTCGGGTATCTGGTCGGTGG
>NZ_PUED01000021.1 GCF_003024925.1 Paramuribaculum intestinale | reverse complement strand
GCTATGACCAGGGCGGCCGAGAGTTTGAGGAACTCCGACGGCTGGATGGTGATGCCCATGAGGTTGAAGCTGCGCCGGGCGCCGTTGACTATCTCGCCGCAGAACAGCACGTAGAGCATCATCCCTATACTTGCTATCACAAGCACCCATATCGGTTTTTCGAATTTCTGATAGGGCACGCGCTGTATGTAGAGCATAAGTCCCAGACCGATCACAAGCAGACCCACGTGGCGCACCAGAGGACCGAAGACGCCCAGGACGCCATGCACGTTGACCTCGCGCGACGATGCGCTGTAAAGCTCTATCAGCGATATTAGGCAGAGCATTATATATATGCCCCAGATGTGTTTGTCGGAGCGTGCGTTGGCCTCGATCTCGGATTTCGCGGGCTTTGTTGCCGCAGGCTGCGACATGTCGACCGGCGGGATTATCTCAAAATTTTCCATAGTCTGTGACGGTTGTAGATGGGCTTATGGTTGCTTGCGATGATGTGTGTCGTGTGGTGAGGTTTGTCATTTCATTGCGGCTACGGCCTGCTTGAACTGGCGGCCGCGGTCCTCGTAGCTGCTGAACAGGTCAAAGCTTGCGCAGCAGGGCGAAAGCAGCACCGTGTCGCCCGGACGGGCTATCTCGCGGCATGCTGCCATGGCTTCGTCCAGTGAATGGGTGTCGCGGATCTGGTCGACGATGCCGCCGAAGTAGCTGATGAGTTTGGAGTTGTCTTTGCCCATGCACACGATCGCTTTCACTTTCTCGCGCACGAGCGGCTCTATCTCCGAATAGTCGTTGCCCTTGTCTTTGCCGCCGAGTATGAGCACAGTGCCCTTAGGCATCGATTCAAGCGCATACCAGCATGAATTGACGTTGGTGGCTTTGGAGTCGTTGATATAGCGCACGCCGTCGACTGTTCCGGCCGGTTCGAGGCGGTGCTCCACTCCTTCGAAGTCCGACAGGGCGCGGCGTATATCCTCTTTTTTTATGTCGAGCAGGCAGGCCGACAGACCGGCAGCCATCGAATTGTATAGGTTGTGGAGGCCGTTGAGCGAAAGCTCGGCGCGTGGCATCTTCAACGATGTTTCCGATGTGTCAAACACCAGTTCGCCCGCGTCGTCGACCCATGCGTGGCTCTGGTGTTCCTCGTGCTCGGCAAATGGAAAGAGGCGTGCCTCGGTGGCTATCTGTTCGAGTTGCCGCTGTATTGTCGGATCATCCTGCCAGAAAATGAAGGCATCCTCCGAGGTGAGGTTGCGGATGATTCTGAATTTGGCCTTGACATAGTTGTCCATCTTGTAGTCGTAACGGTCAAGATGGTCGGGAGTGATATTTAGCATCACGGCTATGTTGGCCTTGAATTCATACATGTTCTCCAGCTGGAAGCTCGACAGTTCGATCACATAGACGTCGTGGGGCGTGCGGGCCACCTGCAGCGCGAGGCTGCGGCCCACGTTGCCGGCAAGTCCTACGTTGATGCCGGCCTCACGGAGTATGTGATAGGTGAGAAGGGTGGTTGTCGTCTTGCCGTTAGACCCGGTTATGCACACCATTTTGGCGTCGGTGAAGCGGCCGGCCATCTCTATCTCCGAAATTACCGGTATCCCTTTTTCGGCTATAGCTTTCATGACCGGTGCGGTAGGCGGTATGCCGGGACTTTTCACGACCTCATCGGCCGAAAGAATGCGCTCGAGTGTATGCTGTCCCTGTTCCCATTCTATGCCTTCGGCTTCAAGCTGCTGGCGATAGCGCTCTGGAATCTGTCCGAAGTCGGAGAGAAACACTTCCATGCCTTTGTCCTTGCCGAGGATAGCTGCTCCGACGCCGCTTTCGCCGCCGCCAAGCACTACCAGACGCTTGCGATTGTTCATAGTTGAGTAATGTATTGATGTCGTTTTATGGTTAGCGTATCTTTAGTGTCACGAATGTCACAGCAGCCAGCAGAATGGCTACTATCCAGAAGCGTACCACTATCTTTGACTCGGGAATCGCTCTCAGCGGAGCCTGTATGAGCGCTTCGATGCCGGAGTTGCCGGGTTTCTGGAAATGGTGGTGCAGGGGGGTCATCTTGAACACACGTCTTCCTTGGCCGTAGCGTCGTTTGGTGATCTTGAAGTAGGCCACCTGGATCATTACCGACAGGTCTTCGATGAAGAATATGGCGCACAACAAAGGTATCAGAAGCTCCTTGCGTATGAGTATGGCAAACACGGCTATTATGCCGCCGATGGCCAGCGAGCCGGTATCGCCCATGAACACCTGTGCCGGAAAAGCATTATACCACAGGAAGCCGATAAGAGCACCGATGAAGGCGGCCATATATACCACAAGCTCTTCACTGCCCGGGATATACATGATGTTGAGATAAGTGGAGTAGATCATGTTGCCGCCAAGGTAGGCCATGATAGCGAGCGCCACGCCGATGATGGCCGACACTCCCGTGCACAGTCCGTCGAGTCCGTCGGTGAGGTTGGCGCCGTTGGATGTTGCGGTGATGACGAAGATCACTACGATCACAAACAGGATCCATCCGGCGGTGGCGGCGTGCTCTCCGGTCCACGATGTGAGGTAGGCATAGTCGAAATTGTTGTTTTTGACAAACGGTATGGTGGTCTGTGCGGCCTTGATGTTCTCATTCTGGCCGGTGACGACGATCTCTTCGCCGCGTGGCTCCATCGTTTCCACATTCTCCCGCATCACAATGTCGGGACTCATCCACATGGTGCATCCCACGATCAGTCCGAGTCCTACCTGCCCTACGATCTTGAATTTGCCGCTCATGCCGTCTTTGTTGTGGCGTTTCATCTTCAGCCAGTCGTCGGCAAAGCCGAGTGCTCCGAGCCATACGGTGGTGAGCAGCATCAGTGCCATGTAGATGCTGCTGAGGTTGCCTACAAGCAGGCAGGGCACCAGTATGGCTATGATTATGATGACGCCTCCCATGGTGGGAGTGCCTTTTTTCTGCATCTGTCCTTCAAGGCCGAGATCGCGCACTATCTCTCCCACCTGCATCAACTGCAGGCGGTCGATGATACGGCGTCCGAACACCATGGCTATGAACAGTGCCAGCACGAAGGCGGCTCCTGAACGGAAGGTTATATAGTTCATCAGGCGTGAGCCCGGTATGCCGGTTTCGGCCAGATAGTCAAACAGGTAATACAGCATCGTTGTCTGTCTATATGATGGTGTGTTTGTTTATTCGGGGTGAATTTTTGCGTGATGGTTATGTGTCAGAGCTGCGACAGCGCCTCTTGCACTACCTCGCGGTCGTCGAAATGATGTTTCACGCCGCGTATCTCCTGATAATCCTCATGTCCCTTGCCGGCCACAAGCACCACATCGCCCTCCTTGGCCAGGCTGACGGCTGTGCGGATGGCCTCGCGACGGTCGGCGATGCACAGCGTGGCTGCAAGTGCGCGTGCGTCGAGGCCTTCGCGCATGTCGGCGATGATGGCGTCGGGTTCTTCGTCGCGCGGATTGTCGGAAGTGAGTATCAGCCGGTCGGAGCGAAGGGCGGCTTCGCGTGCCATGATGGGCCGTTTTCCTTTGTCGCGGTTGCCTCCGGCGCCTACCACGGTGATGATCTGTCCGCGGCCACCGACTATGTCGCGTATGGTGGAGAGCACGTTGACGAGGGCGTCGGGGGTATGGGCGTAGTCGACGATGGCGGTGACTCCGTCGGTTGAGTGGAACGGCTGGAAGCGTCCGGCCACGGGCACCAGACGGCTCATGTCGACGAGCACACGGTCGGGATTCCATCCGAGCAGCAGGGCGGCGCCGTAGACGGCTGTCAGGTTGTAGGCATTGAAGCGTCCGGTGAAGAGCACCTCCACTTCATGTCCGTTCAGAGCCAGCAGCGTGCCGTCAAGACGGCTTTCCACGATCTTGCCGGTGAAGTCGGCGCGGGTGCGCAGGGAGTATGTGTGTCGGCGTGCGTCGGTATTCTGCAGCATGACCTCTCCGGCCTTGTCGTCGGCATTGGTGAGCGCGAAGGCCGTGGCCGGAAGGTTGTCGAAAAAAGATTTTTTTGCAGCCAGATATGCGTCGACGGTCTTGTGGTAGTCAAGATGGTCGCGGGTGAGATTTGTGAATACGCCTCCGGCGAAGTGCAGTCCGGCTATGCGGTGCTGGTGGGCGGCATGAGAGCTGACCTCCATGGCCGCATATTCACATCCGGCATCGACCATCTGCCGGAGCAGGCGGTTGAGTGTCAGCGGGTCGGGTGTGGTCTGGTCGGCATGTACGGCTTCGGTGTCTATATAATTGACAACGGTAGAGAGCAGTCCGGCCTTGTAGCCTTCGAGGCGTGCCATCTCATATATGAGAGTGGCTGTGGTGGTCTTGCCGTTGGTGCCGGTCACGCCTACGAGCTGCAGCTGGCGCGATGGGTTGCCATACCATTGCGATGCGAGAAAGCCTAAGGCTACGGCCGAATCAGACACCTTGACGTAGGTGACAGTCGATTCAAGCCGTTCGGGAAGCTCTTCGCACACTATGGCGGCCACTCCGCCGACAGTCACTATCGGTATGAACCGGTGTCCGTCGACATTGACGCCTCTGACCGCTACAAACAGCGATCCGAGGCTTATCTTGCGCGAATCGCACTCGAGCGATGTGATTTCCACTTCTTCGTTGCCGATCACTTCCTCTACGGTGATGGCTGACAGCAGATGCGAGAGTTTCATAGTCTGTATAGTATGTTTTTTTGTTTTTATTCAGTGAGTGAGAGTGTGACGCGGTGGCCGCGCGGAGCGGAGTTGCCTGCGGCCGGTGTCTGTCGTGTGACGTAGCCGGAGCCGCTGAAGGTCACGTTGTAGCCGGCCTTCTCCAGTATGGAGATGGCGTCGCGTAGTCCGTAGCCCACAACGTCAGGAATTCCCTTGTCGATGTCGCGGGGGCGCGTCAGCGAACGGCGTGCTCCTTTGACTTCCAGTTCACTTCTCACCCGTTCGTGGTGTCCGTTGCGGGCGGTGGCATAGAGCACCGGCGAGTCGCCGGCCGCTTTCTCGGCCGATAGATCCGACGAGTTGCCGAGCATGCCGCGCGAATATAGCTTGAGAGCCACGTTTTTCACCACCTCACCCGATGTCGACGCGGCTCCGAGAGCGTTCTGCTTCGGGTGGCAGGTGAGTACGATGCATGAGTATTTGGGGTTTTCGGCGGGGAAAAATCCGCAGAAGGCGAGTCGTTTCTTTCCGGTGTTGTAGGTGCCTCCCTCTATCATGTAGCATGTGCCGGTCTTGCCTGCGATACGGACGAGATCGTTTTTCAGGCGTCGGCCGGTGCCGTGTGCGCCCCACACCACGTCGGTAAGCATGCTCTGGAGCTTCTTTGCGTTGGCTTCGGAGCATATACGGTCGCGGATATATGTGACGGGCAATATCGAATCGATATCTTCGCCGGTCAGACGGCTGACGAGCCTCGGCCTGACGTAGCGGCCGCCGTTGGCGATGGCATTGTAGACCGAAAGGGTGTAGAGTGGCGGTATTTCTGTGGCGTAGCCGTAGCACTGGCGCGAGAGTGATATTCGTCCTCCGCGGTTAGATGGCACGGAGTCGACGCGCGGAACGCTCTCGCCGGCGATGCCCGTATTCATTGGCTCGAGAAATCCTATCTGTTTGAGCCGGTGGTAGAATCCGCCGGGGTGCGCGTCGTAGCGGCGTGTGATGATGCGTGTCATTCCGATATTGCTCGACTGTTCGATGACTTCGGCCACAGACAGCGATGAGCTGTAGTGGGAGTCGGTGATGCCGCGTCCGCCTGCGTATGGGAATGATTTGCCTATCGGTATCTGTTCGCTGAGGTCGTTGACTATGCCGTCCTCCAGTGCTATGAGCATCGAGATGGGTTTGATTACCGAGCCTGGCTCATAGCCGAGCACGGCTCGGTTCATGCCCTCGATATATCCCGGTGCCGACGGATTTTTTTCGAGGTTGGATATTGCCTTGATGTCGCCTGTGGCCACCTCCATCAATACGGCGACGCCCCAGTCGGCGTTGACGTATGTAAGCAGGTTGTTCAGCTCGTTCTCCACGATGTCTTGCATCTTGATGTCGATGGTGGTGCGTATGTTGAGGCCGGGTATGGCCGGTTTGTCGGTCCAGTTGACGATACCTCTTGTGAGCGCAACCTTCTTGGCTATGCCGGGGGTGCCGAACAGCATGCTGTCAAGCGCTTTTTCAAGCCCTGAAATGCCGTGGATCTCCTTGCATTTCCGGGTGGCGCCGACACCGCCGATGCTTCGGCGCGCCATATCGCCGTAGGGGTTGACCCTACGCATTTTAGACTCTACCGACAGGCCGTTGCGGTTGCGGTTGGGAATTTTGAAGAACGGGAATGTGCGTAGCCGGCGGTAGTCGGCATACGATATGTTGTCAAGCAGACGATAGGCTCTCGGACGTTTGGATTTATCCTTGATGTTGTCGATAGGCTTGAGCAGATGGGCGCGCCATCCTTTGGCGTCGCGCACCGGGAAGTAGCGTGCCAGAGAGTCGGCTATGGTGTCGATCTGCTGTCGCAGCCGGTGCTCCATGAAGCGTTCGCTGCGGTAATCAATTCTGACGGTGTAGTATCGCAGGTTGGTGGCGAGGATGCTTCCGTCGGCAGCAAGTATATTGCCGCGTTCGGGGGCTATCGTGTCGCATCTCGACAGTTCGCGGTGAGCCTTTTCGTTCCATGCGTCAGCCGATACGACAGTGTTGTCGACCACGTGCCACACGATTCCGGCTGCACACGCCAGCATTGCCGCCACGATCAGCGCGTAGCGGCGGTTCATGTGTTTGCGGTTGGATCTTTTCTTTGGCTGGCTCATCGTGAGGGAAGTTTGTATGGTGGACGTTGTTGAACGTGCAGATTCAGTCCGAGCGAATCCACGAGCTGCTGCATCTCCGATTCGCGGGTGCGGCTCATGTAGACCGACCTGACGCGCATTCGTTCGGTCTTGACGATCTCAAGTTCGGTGTTGAGCCGCCTGATCTCTTCCATTTTTGTCTGACAGTGGTATTTGTTGGTTATAAAGACCATTATGACAGTGAATATGGCGAACACCTTAAGCCAGTGGCGTGCGAAGAAGTCGCTGGAGATCACCTGTCCGTAGATCAGGCGTCCGGCTATCGACCCTTTCTGCTTTGGTTTCGTGGATGATTTCTTTGACATGGCTTGCAGACGGGCGGTTAAAGTTTTACGGCGGTGCGCAGTTTGGCACTGCGTGAACGCGGATTGCGGTTGATCTCATCTTCGTCTGGCACCATGGGTTTCGACGTTATCTGTCGTAGCGGCGCTTCTGTGCGTCCGAAAAAGTCTTTTTCAATCCGTCCTTCGATGTTGCCGGTCTTCATGTAGTTTTTGACCATGCGGTCTTCAAGCGAATGGTAAGTGATGATGGCCAGACGTCCGCCCGGAGCCAGGAGGCTTGTCGCCTGATCGAGGAAGGAACTGAGCGCGTCGAGTTCGCCGTTGACGGCTATGCGCAAAGCCTGAAATACCTGTGCGAGTTCTTTCTTTTCGGCTTTGGGGCTTATCAGTGGCCTGACGACGGCGAGAAGCTGTTCGATGGTTGTGATTTCTTCGCGGCTTCTTGCTTTAACGATGGCTGCGGCTATGCGGCGTGACTGGCGTAGCTCGCCGTAGAGGCTGAATATGCTTGCAAGCGATTCTTCGGAGTTTTCGGCTATGAGGCGGGCTGCTGTCAGGTTTGACCGCTGGTTCATGCGCATGTCGAGCGGGCCGTCCCAGCGGAACGAAAATCCCCGTGCCGAGTCGTCGAAGTGGTGGA
Organism: Paramuribaculum intestinale; assembly: GCF_003024925.1. GTDB lineage: Bacteria > Bacteroidota > Bacteroidia > Bacteroidales > Muribaculaceae > Paramuribaculum > Paramuribaculum intestinale. Next base: position 17,392 of record NZ_PUED01000021.1, on the reverse strand, counting down.
ACGACACTCCCAGATCGGCCAGAATGCCGTCCACGTGCTCCACGCCGTGGTAACGCATGAAGTTTCGCAGGAAGCGGAAGTTGGAATGTACGATTGTAAACCGTGGGTCGCGGAATGCTCTCTCCACGGCTTCGGAGTCCTGGTCGAATCCGTAGAGATGTCCTGTGGTGTCGAGCCGCTCCACAATGGCGCGGGAATGTCCGCCGCCACCGTAGGTGACGTCGATATAGATGCCTCCGGGACGTATCGCGAGGGCTTCGAGGGTCTGCGGCAACAAGGCCGGTATGTGATACACTTCTTCGGTCATATTTCCACCACTGAATTGGGGGTCGTAAAGTTAGCTATTTTTGACGTGAATTTACAATTTCAAACGCCAAATTTTTATGGATGTTAATAACTTGATGCGTTCCGTATTGATATTTGGCTGTTTATCAACGCTATAATCAACGATGGCGATATTTGCAAATGTAAATTTTATGAGGCTTGATAAAACATATCCGACGGTCATGGCAAAGCTTTTGTGGATGCTCTGCTGACGACCGTCGGACTGTATTTGCGAGTTGCTGATATCGCTTTATTCCATCAGTTTGCGGTAGCGGCGTCGCGGTGGCTCTTTGCCTCCGTTCTGTGCGCGTTTGTAGTCCTCATAGTCGGAATATGATCCGGCGTAGAACACGACTTTGCCGTCGCCCTCAAAAGAGAGTATGTGAGTGCAGATGCGGTCGAGGAACCATCGGTCGTGGCTTACGACCACAGCGCAGCCTGCGAAGTCCTCCAGTCCCTCTTCAAGCGCCCGCAAGGTGTTGACGTCAATGTCGTTGGTCGGCTCGTCGAGCAGCAGCACATTGCCCTCTTCCTTCAGAGCCATCGCAAGGTGAAGGCGGTTGCGCTCTCCGCCCGATAGCACTCCGATCTTCTTTTCCTGATCAGCTCCGGAGAAGTTGAATTTCGACAGGTAGGCACGGGCGTTTACGTCGCGGCCACCCATGCGGAACGACTCAGTGCCCTGGGAGATGACTTCGTAGACGCTCTTCTCCGGCAACAGATCGTGATGGGTCTGATCGACGTAGGCAATCTTGACGGTTTCGCCTACTTCGAAGCTTCCGGCGTCGGGCTTCTCCTGACCCATGATGAGGCGGAAAAGCGTGGTTTTGCCGGCTCCATTGGGTCCTATCACGCCGACAATGCCTGCGGGCGGGAGCATGAAGTCGAGATCCTTGAACAGCTGTTTCGAACCGAAGGCTTTCGACAGCCCGGTGGCTTCGATCACTTTGTTGCCCAGACGCGGGCCGTTGGGGATGAATATCTCCAGACGTTCCTCACGTTCGCGCTGGTCTTCGTTGAGAAGTCGGTCGTAGCTCGACAGGCGCGCCTTGCCTTTGGCCTGACGCGCTTTCGGAGCCATGCGCACCCATTCAAGTTCGCGTTCGAGGGTTTTGCGGCGTTTCGAGGCCTGTTTTTCCTCCTGTGCCATGCGTTTGGTCTTCTGGTCGAGCCATGACGAGTAGTTGCCCTTCCATGGAATTCCTTCGCCACGGTCGAGTTCGAGTATCCAGCCTGCCACGTGGTCGAGGAAGTAGCGGTCGTGGGTGATGGCTATGACTGTGCCCTGATACTGTTGCAGGTGTTGTTCGAGCCAGTCGATCGACTCGGCGTCGAGATGGTTGGTCGGCTCGTCGAGCAGCAGCACGTCGGGCTGCTGGAGCAGCAGCCGGCAGAGCGCCACGCGGCGCCGTTCGCCTCCCGAAAGGGTGGCGACAGGCTGGTCGTCGGGCGGGCACTGCAGGGCATCCATGGCGCGTTCGAGGCGTGAGTCGATGTTCCATGCGTCGGCGGCGTCAAGTGCGTCCTGCAGCTCGGCCTGACGGGCTATCAGGGCTTCCATGCGGTCAGGGTCTTCAAATACTTCGGGGTCGGCGAAAGCTTCATTGACCTTGTCGAATTCGGCAAGGAGATCCATGGTGGGCTGTACGCCTTCGCGCACCACCTCGATGACGGTTTTCTGCGGGTCGAGCTGCGGATCCTGCTCAAGGTAGCCCACGGTGTAGCCCGGCGCCCACACCACTTCGCCCTGATAGCTTTTGTCGATGCCGGCTATGATTTTCAGAAGTGATGATTTGCCGGAGCCGTTGAGGCCTATGATGCCAATCTTGGCGCCGTAGAAAAACGACAGATATATGTTTTTAAGTACTTGTTTTTGCGGAGGATAGGTCTTGCTTAAGCCTACCATTGAGAAGATTACCTTTTTGTCGTCGGCCATATTTATTGTATATTGGTCAGAGTGTGGGTATTGATGGTTTTAGAGTTGAGCCGATTATCGCCGGCGGCTGGATGCATGTCTCACAGGATAGTCGCATCCGGTGCGACCTTCGGCTATGTCCTTTAGCTTGCGGCGTATCAGCTGCTTGCGTATGGGCGATATGTGGTCGATGTAAAGCTTGCCTTCGAGATGGTCGCATTCGTGCTGCACGATGCGCGCCAGAAAACCGTCGATGATCTCCTCGTGGGCATTCATTTCGGCGTCGAGCCAGCGTAGCCGTATGTGTTCGGTGCGTCCGACGTTTTCCGATAGTCCGGGTAGTGACAGGCATCCTTCGGATCGGTTGATGCGTTCGCCTTCAAGTATTTCTATTTCAGGGTTGATGAGTGTCATCTTGCGTCCGGCGCATTCCGGGAAGCTGTCGGCCACGGGTGAGGCGTCGATGACAACAAGTCTGATGCTTTTGCCGATCTGGGGCGCGGCGAGTCCGACGCCTTCGGAGGCGTACATTGTTGCATACATGTCGTCGATGAGTTTTGTAAGCTCTTCCGACGATTCCTTGACGGGCTCTGCTGTCTGTCGGAGCACCGGATGTCCGTAGAGGTATATAGGTAGTTTCATTGCTGTGTTGATAAAGCTATTGGATTGTGACTGGTGTCGGAACCGTATGGGGGGGCAGCGTTACTCTCTGGAGCTGTACTGGCGGCTTTCGAGATAGGAGTTGAGTATGAGCACTGCGGCCATGCGGTCGGCGAGCGACTTGTCGCGGCGTTGCGTGCGGCTCATTCCCGAATCGATCATTGACCGGTGGGCTATGGCTGAGGTGAAGCGCTCGTCCCACATGACTATCTCCATCGCGGGGAGCGCCTTGCGCAGACGTGCTATGGCCGGACGGATAAAACGCATGGATTCCGACTCGTTGCCGCGAAGGTCGCGCGGAAGTCCGGCTACGATGAAGTCGACCTGCTCGCGGGCGCAGTAGCCGGCGACGAATGCAGGCAGTCCGGCGGTGTCGACGGTCTGGAGCGCTGTCGCAACGATGCGCAACGGGTCGGTTACCGCCACTCCGCAGCGGCGTCGGCCGAAGTCTATGCCTATGATTCTTCCCATTTTGCTGCAAAGTTACATAAAAAATCTCTCTTTTTTGTCTATATTTGCAGTCAGAATCAATCATAACTTCCACAGCAATATGAAAAAAGTATTTTTTGCGGTCGCAATGATCGCAGCAGCGGCTACGGCCGGCGCTTCAGAGGCGCCGCTGTGGCTGCGCAATCCGGCTATTTCGCCTGATGGCCGGACTATCGCGTTTACATATCGCGGTGATATATTCACCGTCGGTGCCGGCGGCGGACAGGCTCGTCAGATCACGACCAATCCCGCATACGATACAGCTCCGGTGTGGAGTCCCGACGGAAAATCGATAGCTTTTGCGAGCGATCGCGACGGTTCGATGGATGTATTCATCGTACCGGCTACGGGAGGACAGCCAGTGAAGCTCACTACGCATTCTGCGGCTGAGACTCCTGTTGCTTTCCTCACTCCCGATACATTGCTGTTCAGCGCGGCGGTCATGCCGGCTCAGGCCGACATACAGTTTCCGTCGTCGCTTTTTCCGCAGACCTACAAGGTGAGTGTCAAGGGCGGGCGTCCGCAGATGTACACTTCGCTTGCCATGGAGCAGATTTCGGTCAATCCTGTGGATGGCAGTATACTCTATACCGATAAGAAGGGCTATGAGGATCCCCTGCGCAAGCATCACACATCGTCGATCACCCGCGATATATGGCTTGCCGACCACAACGGACGTGCGGGATTCAAAAAACTCACATCGTCGACCGGTGAGGATCGTAATGCTGTATGGACTCCCGACGGACGGTCGTACTATTTCCTGAGCGAGCGCGACGGCGGTTCGTTCAATGTTTACAAGGCCACTCCGGGCTCTTCGGAGGTGAAGCGCGTCACCGACCATGCGAAGCATCCTGTACGTTCGCTGTCGGTGGCATCTGACGGTACGCTCTGCTACAGCTACGACGGCGAGCTGTGGACGGTCAAGGAGGGTGCTGCTCCCTCGAAGGTAAAGGTGGCTATCGCTGCCGATTACAATGAGAAGCCGCTCGTGGCTCAGGTGCGTCGCAGCGGCGCTACCGATCTGGCAGTGTCGCCTTCGGGCAAGGAAGTGGCGTTCATCCTCCATGGCGACGTGTATGTGACGTCGATCGAATATGCCACTACCCGGCGCGTTACCGACACTCCGCAGCAGGAACGCGATCTGAGTTTCAGCGCCGACGGCCGCAGTATAGTGTATTCGGCCGAGCGCGGCGACACATGGGGCATATATCGAAGCTCGATAAAACGTCCCGAAGAGAAGCTGTTCACCTATGCCACCGAGATCGAGGAGGAGCCGCTTGTGGCCGACGGCCGCACTTCGTTCCAGCCGGCATATTCGCCCGACGGCAAGGAGGTGGCGTTCCTGCGCGACCGCACGGAGCTGTGTGTTATCAATCTCGCCGACAAGAAAATCCGCACGGTGCTTGACGGGAAATACAATTACTCGTATTCCGACGGCGACGTCACTTACAGATGGAGTCCCGACAGCCGCTGGTTTCTGGTCGACTACATAGGCCATGGCGGCTGGAATAATAAGGATGTGGCTCTGGTCAAGGCCGACGGATCCGGCGAGGTTACAAATCTTACGGAGAGCGGATATACCGACGGCAATGCAAAGTGGGTGCTCGGAGGCAAGGCCATGATATGGGAGAGCGACCGCGCGGGCTATCGCAGCCACGGCAGCTGGGGTTCGGAAAGCGACACCTATATAATGTTCTTCGATCCTGAAGCCTGGGATCGCTTCCGTCTTTCGAAAGAGGAGCTCGCTCTGCTTGAGGAGGCAGAAAAAGACTCCAAGGATAAGGCTGACGACTCGGTCAAGAGCGATAAGAAGGGTAAGAAAGGCAAGAAGGATGCAGATAAAGACAGCGAGAAAGCTTATAAGGTCGAAGCTCTTAAGTTTGATCTTGACGGACGCCGCGACCGCGTGGCGCGTCTGACCGGCAACTCTTCGCGCATGGGCGACGCCCATCTCTCTAAAAAAGGCGACAAGCTGTATTATTGCGCCGCTTTTGAGGATGGATACGACCTCTGGGAGCGTGATCTCAAGGAGGGTACGGTGCGCAAGCTTGCCAAGGGCGTAGGCGGATTCATGAATCCCGGCAAGGATGAAAACAAGGTGTATGTGGTTCGCCGCGGCAGTCTGACCGAGGTGAATCTAAGCGACGGCAAGACCAAGGATATCGCTTTCGAGGCCGACTTCAACTATCGTCCGGCTATGGAACGTCAGTATATATTCAATCACGCATGGCGTCAGGTCAACGACAAGTTCTATGATCCGAAAATCCATGGTGTGGACTGGGAAGGATACCATGAAGCCTACGGCCGCTTCCTTGACCATATCGACAACAACTACGATTTTGCGCAGATGCTGTCGGAGATGCTCGGCGAACTGAACGGATCGCATACAGGCGCACGTTATTATGCCTACGGTTCGGCACAGCCTACGGCTTCGCTCGGAGCGTTCTTCGATGAGGATTACAAGGGCGACGGACTGAAGGTGACTGAAGTAATAGCCCGCGGTCCGCTTGCGACGTCGGGCAACAAGGTGCGTCCGGGTGTAGTCATCGAGAGTATCGACGGCCATAAGATAGCTGCCGGCACCGACTATTATCCTCTTCTTGCCGGAAAGGCGGGCAAGAAAGTGACTCTCGGTGTGGTGACTCCCGAGGGACGACGTGAGGAGCAGGTGGTGAAGCCTATAGGCTCCGGTCAGCTCAATGACCTGCTCTACAACCGGTGGGTGGAGCGCAACCGTCAGGCTACGGCACGGATTTCGGGCGGCCGGATCGGTTATATCCACGTAAAAGGGATGGACAGCCCCAGTTTCCGCACTGTCTACTCTGATCTGCTCGGACGTTACCGCGACTGTGACGCCGTGGTGATCGACACGCGTCACAATGGCGGCGGATGGCTTCACGACGATCTGGCCACGCTCCTCAGCGGCAAGCAGTATGCCGAGTTTGCTCCGCGCGGGCAGTATATCGGTTCGGATCCGTTCAACAAGTGGCTGAAGCCTTCGTGTGTGCTCGTGTGCGAGGACAACTATTCCAACGCCCATGGCTTCCCATGGGTCTACAAGACTCTCGGCATCGGAAAACTTGTCGGAGCGCCTGTTCCCGGTACGATGACGGCTGTGTGGTGGGAGTCGCAGATTGATCCGACGATCGTGTTCGGCATTCCGCAGGTGGGCTGCAAGGATATGCAGGGCCGCTATCTCGAAAATCTCGATCTCAACCCTGATATATTGATATACAACACTCCAGAGCAACAGCTCAGCGGTGACGACCGGCAGCTTGAGGCTGCGGTGAAGTCGCTGATGTGATCGGGAATATAATCAAAGTTGATTCAGGATATTGTGCCGATAAGGTACAATATCCTGATTTTTTATGATTGATTTTGACATCGCATTATGTGGTCATATTGTGGAAAGTCAATGGGTTATGCAGGATGAATATGCATTGGTTGTGTTTGTTAACAAATATTAACGGGGGGGGGGTAATTTTTAGGTATATTATCATTACCTTTGCCTTGCCAAAGGTATATGCGTACTGATGGCAGGAAAATTTATGGATGGGAATATGGAAAGCACCGGCAGTATGCATGAGTTACATTAGCGAATACGGTAGGCCGATCATGTAAAAGAGGTCGCCGATACGTCGTAACCATATCCTGAATCAAATCTAAATCATTATCATAAGTGTTTATTAGTCAAATCAAACAGATAGCATAAATGAAAATACTTTTGAAAAGCAGCCTGCTGGCACTGGCCATGCTCTTTGCCGGATCGTCGGAGATCCAGGCGAGAGATCTGGCATTAAAGACCAACATACTCTATGATGCTGCCTTGACGGTGAATCTGGGTGGCGAGGTGGCTTTGGCCCCGAAATGGTCGTTTGATCTGTCGGGTAACCTTAACGCATGGACTGTCAACTCCCATAAATGGAAGCACTGGATGGTGCAGCCAGAGCTGCGCTACTGGTTCTGTCAGGAGCTTCAGGGACATTTCGTCGCCGCCCACGCGCTTGGAGGCCAGTACAACGTGGGTAATGTCGACCTTGATTTCAAGATGCTCGGCACCGATTTCCGCAACCTCAAGGATCGTCGCTATCAGGGATGGTATGGAGGTTTTGGCGTGGCCTACGGCTATTCGTGGATACTCGGCCGCCACTGGAATCTTGAGGCGGAGCTGGGTATTGGATGGATCTACACTAAATATGACGTGTATCCGTGCGCCAAGTGCGGGACGAGGCTTGCCAAGGATCGCAGCCACAACTATTTCGGCCCGACCAAGGTGGCTTTGAATCTCGTACATGTATTCTAACCCTCCCAACCGACTACGATGATGAAAAAAATACTGATCTCTATGATTCTGGGTGCGGGCGCTGTGTCGGCGTTCGCATCGGTGCAGGCGGCGTCAGGCACGAAGCTTAAGAACGTCGGCGTTGAACGCACCGAAAACACACTGTATCTCAACGGCGAGGTGCCACTGGGTCGCGTCGACGGCTCAAACCGTGAAGTGTGGGTGACTCCCGTGCTTCGCAACGGCAACGACTCGATAGAGCTGGGCACGACGGTGATCGCCGGTCGCAACCGTTATTATCAGGCTTTGCGCCACGATCTCGAAAAGCGCGAGGGAGTAGCTCTGGTGCGTTCGGGTGCCAATATGAAGTCATTGCCTCTGGCTGTCCAGGTTCCATATCAGAAATGGATGGGCGGCGCGGAGATGCATGTACGTTACGAAACCAAGGGATGCTGCTCCGACGATCTGGGCCGTGAGATAGTGCCGCTCGGACGTCTTGATCTTGAACCGAAGAAGTTCGAGCCGGTGTTTAACTGGATCGCTCCTACGGCTGAGGCTGTGAAGATACGCGAGCTCAAGGGTCAGGCGTTTATCGATTTCCCGGTCAACAAGACAGTGATATATCCCGACTATCGCGGCAACCAGGGCGAACTCGCCAAGATACGCGCCACGATCGACACTGTGATCAACGACAAGGATGTGGAGATCACGGCTCTTTCGATCAAGGGCTTCGCATCGCCCGAAGGACCGTGGAACAACAACGTGCGTCTGGCCAAAGGACGTACGGCGGCGCTTAAGAGCTACGTGGAAACGCTCTACCACTTCTCGCCCGACTTCATACAGACCTCGTATGATCCCGAGGACTGGGGCGGTCTGCGAGCCTATATGGTGAAGAGCAACATGGCTGACAAACAGGCCATCATAGCCCTTATCGACAGCGATATGGAACCTGATGCCAAGAACAGCAAACTGCAGCGCGACTTCCCCGACGCCTACCGATTCCTGCTGGCCAACGTATATCCGGCGCTGCGTCATTCGGACTACCGCATCGAGTATCGCGTGCGCGCTTTCAGCGACGTCAACGAGATCATAGCGTTGTCGCGCACCCGTCCGCAGAATCTGTCGCTGCAGGAATTCTTTGTGGCAGCGCGCTCGCTAGAACCCGGCTCGGACGACTACAACGAACTGTTCGAAACCGCAGTGCGCATGTTCCCTGAATCGGAAGTAGCCAACCTCAATGCCGCCAATGCGGCTATGATGCGCGGTGACATGGTGGGCGCCAAGCGTTATCTCGACTGTGCGGGAGAGGGTGCCGAGGCCACGTATGCCCGCGGAGTGTATCACGCTCTCGAGGGCGACTATGATGCCGCCAACCGCTACTTCCAGCGTGCTGCCCGCATGAAGGTGGCCGACGCTCCGGCTGCTTTGGAGCAGCTTAAGGAGGTGGCTGAATAAAACTGCAGGAACGATCCGTCAGGATTACCAGGATAATGTCCCTGTTTCCTGTGGTGGCGTTTCATTAAAGCCGGCCTGCAGCCGGCCGGAACGCCACCGGGGAAACTCAGGCAAAGATATAGACCAACCATAGAAAAAACTCAAGCAAATATGAAATTATACCACACACTTATCGGTCTTTGCACGGCTGCCATGGTGGCTTCGTGCAGCGACGACACTCCGGGCGTGAATCCCGGCAATACCGAGATGCCTGCCGACAGCTATGCATGGTTTGGCATGGGAGTGAAACTTCCTTCCGACGCTGACTCGCGTTCGGCAACGACCGACAATGGTTCGACCGGCGGCACAGAGATAGGCCGCACGGAAGAAAACCGCATCCATCGCGCGCTGATAGTGTTTGCCGACAAAGACAACGGCTTCATCGCATACGCCACTGCATCGCAGGGCGGCATATCGGCAGGTACAGGCTCTACGACGTCGACATCGGGCACCGGTTCGATCACGACAAACCCCGACGGTGTCAGCGCCGGTATACTCGCTTCTGTATCGGCCTCGCATATCAACGCGTATTACTCGAAGAAAGCTGATCCGACCACAGGAATACTCATGGACAACATGGTCAACGTCTATGTGTATGCCAACTATCCCCAGGATCTGCTCGATTCGTTCAAGGCTATGGGCGATGACGCCGTGGGTCGCTCGGACTGGACCGACTTCTACTGTGAGGTGTCGGAGCGCTCGTCGGATCATGGCAGCCTCACCGAAGACGATAATAAAAACACATCTGTGCTTGATGTCGTATCCGGTCTGCCTATGAGCAATGCCGCAATAACAACGGCCTACATACCCAAGAGCATCCACGACTGGCTTCCTTTCACCGACGAGGATCACCCCTTCAAGATGTCGGAGGCCAACACCGAAGGCGACAAGATCGACAACTCCTTCTCGTCGGTCAATATGACCGGCGGCCCGGTACAGCTTCAGCGCTCTGTGGCACGTTTCGACTTCAAGGATGGCTCGCGCAATAATTTCACGTATCATGTAGGTGTCTACGGTCAGGGGGGCAACACTCTCGACGTGCAGCTCATACGCATGAATCTCGTGAACATGAGCAAGCATTTCTACTATCTGCAGCGTGTCAGCAACAACGGCCACGCTTCGGGCGAGGGCTTCAAGCTCTGCGGCCGTGATCTGCCGGGCAACTATATCGTCGATTATGCGGCCGATCTCAAGTGCGTGCATCAGGATGGCGGCGAAGTGATGACCGGTATCGGCGACAAGGGCAACGGATATTCGAAATACTACAACTTCTGCTTCGGATCGGGCGACAACAGTGAAGACTGGAAGATAGATCTGGCTGCCCGTGACCAGTGGTATCGCGATACTCCGTCGGAGGTCGTGAGTCAGGGATCCAATATGAGTGACGCCACCGGCGAGTACAAGATATGGCGCTATGTGACCGAAAACGCCATACCCGGCATAAACCAGCAAAAGGTGTCGTTGTCTACCGGAATCGTATTCAAGGGCATGCTGCGCAATACACCCAATACCCCGGCCAATCTCCGCGACGCGATCAATGAGAACTACTATGTCGACGCCGCAGGCAACAAAGTGGATCGCGACGCTCCGGGAGCCACGCTCGACCATCCGATATTGTATCTGTTTGACAATGTGCTTTACGTCAAGTTTACGGCAGTGATCGCCGCAGCGCAGGGCACAGCTCCCGGCGACGTGCTCAACAACGCCGTGCTCCGTCCCAACACCGACAAGGGTTATGCCCGTTCGGTGGCTGACTACTACACTGCATGGCAGACAGCCGGCGGAGGCCAGGAGTCGGGCGAGCAGGGTTATGCCCAGTTCATGGAATTCAAAAAGGCCGCTGTCGACGCCGGTATCACCATCTACCAGTGGGCCACCGACGAATATCTCGGTCAGGGACAGACAACTCCCCACAAGGGCTACTTCTGCTACTATTACTACTGGAACCGCCACAACGACAACAATATCCCCGGCGTGATGGGTCCGATGGAGTTTGCCGTGGTGCGCAACAATGTCTACAAGATCTCTGTTGACCGCATACGCCGCATCGGACATCCGCGCCGCACGGAGAACGATCCCGATCCGCAGAATCCCGAGACTCCCGACGAGGAGAGCGACGTGTATCTCGACGTGCAGGTGACCACTCTCCCCTGGGTTGTGCGCCGCAATTCGATAGAATTCTAACAACCATTATCAGAAACTTGCAATGAAAATCACAGATACAATACGTCGTATATGGAACGGTGTGGCTGTTTCTGCCGCCATCGCCGCTCCGGCGGCAATGGTCACGTCGTGTGACAGCGCCATCTACGACGACCTCGAACCGTGTCGCGTGGGTGCCGAGCTGAGGTTTGTTTTCGACTACAACATGGAGTTTGCCAACGCATTTCCCTCGCAGGTCGACTGCCTTACGCTCTATATCTACGACGGCAACGGCAATTATGTGGCCACGCGCATCGAAACCTCCGAAGTGCTTGCCGACGAGAACTGGCGCATGGTGATAGACCTGCCTGCCGGCGACTATCATCTGATAGCCTACGGCGGCACAGCCTGCGAGGAGGCGGCCTATACGACCGCCACACCTCAGGCCGGACACCACTACACGGCCATGGGTCATGAGATGAAGGCGGAGCGTGTGGGCACGCACCTCCACGATCTATACTACGGATCTCTCGACATGACTGTCAGCGATAAGGACAACGAGTACACTCTGGCTACGCTGCCGATGATGCGCGACACCAACACCCTGCGCATACTGCTGCAGCAGCTCAACGGCGATCCGCTCGACGACAATGACTTCGTGTGGGAGATCACCGACGACAATACCCGTCATGCCCACGACAACAGTGTGGTGCCCGCCGGCGGGGTGACATACGCTCCCTGGACCACCGGAACTGTCGCCACCGGCATAGACGAAGCAGGCAACGAGGCTGTGCTCGCCTACAGCGAGATGTCGACCGGACGCTTTGTCACCGGCAACAGCCCGCGCCTGAAAGTGAAGAAGGCCGACGACGGCAGCGAGATCATCAACATACCGCTGGTCAACTATCTGCTGCTCTACAAGAGCGAGAAGTTCAACAAAATGTCGGATCAGGAGTATCTCGACCGCGAGCATCACTGGAACATGATCTTCTTCCTCGACGCCAACAAACACTGGGTGAATACCCAGGTGGTGATCAACGACTGGGTTGTACGGATCAATAACGCTGACCTATGATTTTTGACAGGACAATATCAACTAACCCGGCACGTCGATACGGACTTGCTGCGATGGCGGCTGTGGCTCTCGGATTGGGAGTCATGGCGACGGCATGCTCGTCGGGCGACGAACCCGGACGTCCGGCCGACGATGAGTCGACTGTCACGCTCAAGCTCAATATAGCGGCAGTCGATCCGGTGGCCGGAGAGGGTTCGCGCGCTACAGAATTCGAGCAAGAGGCGTCGATACGCGAGATGATACGCACCCTGCGCATCATCATAGTGCACGACGATCCGGCCGACGCGTCGCGTAAGAAGGTTGAATTCAATCAGTTCTGGGATCTGGCCGGAGAGGCCGGCGCCGACGACAAGACACAGATCGCGGCTACGGCCAGCAAGGAGATCAATGTCTATGCCGGAGCGGGCGACGGCGACTCGGATCTGAAAGACATATACGTCATAGCCAACGAGCACGGCCTTTATTCGGGATATTCACGCGATGCCGCCTCGACTGCCGACCGTGTGCTCGGCTCGATAGATCTCTCCAACGCCGTGTATGGCAGCGGAGCGTACCTCTCCGGCGATGATCTGGAGCGTCTTGAACAGCTGACATTCGACTTCAATCATGCAGCCGACGTCAAGGGTCTGATACCGATGTCCGAACACCATCAGGTGACGGTGCGTCATCCGAGGATCGACGAGCAGGGCAATCTTGTGGACCGCGATCAGAGCGTGAACATCTTCCTGACGCGTGCGCTTGTGAAAGTGACGGTAAAGGTGACCAACAAGACGTCGCGTCCTCTCGAGTTAACCGGCTACAGGCTGACCAATATGTCGCCGAAGAGCTATCTGTTTCCTTTTGAAACGGTCTACAGCCCGGCCAAGGAGCTTTGCCAGAGCGAGGCGGCTGTAGCGCCGCGCGAGATAACCGCTTACAGCATACCTTCGCAGACGCCCGGCACGTTTGAGCGCAAATTCAGCGTCCTCTCCCCGAGCGCAACACCGGCCGACCGTCAGGATCCCTACGCCATGGATCCGATAGCAGCCGGCGATAGCCGCACTCTTCCGGCGGTCTACATGCCCGAGAGCAAGGCCGGCGCAGGCTTCGCCGTCAACCTGTCGCTCTTCGGAGCCTATCAGGTGTCTGACAAGACGCTCGACGGACTGTCGGGATCTCTTCCGCGCAACACTCATCTCTATATCGAGGCCACGGTGAGCGATATGGAGGTGAAATATGAGGTTTGGGTGCATCCCTATCGTGAAGTGGAGCTGAAGCCCGGCTTCGGACTTCCAAAGAAATGAATTCTTAATTTGAAACATGATGAAACGCAGTATATATTATCTGATAGGTCTGCTGGCGGGTATGGCGCTGTGGAGCTGCTCGGACGACGCTCTCTATGATAAGGACGACGGTTTTGACGGCGACTGCACCATATCGGCATCACTGACTTTTCAGGCCGAGGACGTGGATCTGGGGTCGCGTTCGGCCGGCGACCTCATACAGAACATACAGACGCTCCATGTGCTCGTCTACGACACGCAGGGCGCTCTTGTAAAGTGCTACAGTCACGATGAGCTGAATGACTTCGTCAACACTGACAATCAGGATAACCGTGACGACCAGTCGCTCGGCGATGACAAGGCCGGGCGGGCTACGTTCAGCCTCACTCTGCCTCGCGGACGCTATCATATCTATGCAGTGGCCAATGTGCCCGATCTGCATACGCGGTCGAAGGACATAGCTACCCGCGACAAACTGAAAGCTATACGCTTCGCATGGGATGGCAAACGGGTGGCCAACAACAGCCAGATGTTCGGAGTGTTCAGCACGAGCGGTTCGCCGAGCGCCACTGACGAAAACCCGATAGTGCTCAACAAAGCCAATCTGACCGTCAAAAGCTGGCTCAAAAGGCTTGCCTCAAAGGTGACAGTGGCTTTCGACGGTTCGGATCTTTACGACAATATCGAGATCTACATTAAGGATATCCGAATAAAGGATATACCCAAGAACTGCACGTTGGGTCTGCCGAATACTCCGGGCGACGCCGGCGACAGCAACGGAATGAAACGTTATGAAACCGAGAACGGAGTGATAGCCGACGGCGAGGTAAGAATAGTCAACGAAGATCTACCCGAGGATGATAACAGTCTGTATCCTGCTCAGTTTTATCATGTATGTAACAATAAGCACCGTTACGGCGGCAAGGGCGACGAGGGCAGCGATCAGTCGATTCTTGACAAAACGCATGCCCACACAGCCGAATCGCTCTATTTCTTCGAAAACATGCAGGGAAAGGGCAAGGAGAAGCATCAGTCGATCGACGGTGAGAAAATATGGTATCCTGAACCGGTGGAGGGCGATCTCCAGTCGGGATGGAAGGATCATAAGCCTTATGGGACATACGTGGAGGTGAGCGGTATATATCGCAACCGCACCACCACTACTGTCGGGAAAATCGTCTACAGATTTATGCTCGGTCAGGACATCGACACCGACTACGACGCACGTCGCAACACTCACTACAAGCTGACGCTTGCATTCCACGGCAACGGCAACGAGGCCGACTGGCATATTGACTTTGACGAGGATCCGGGCATCTACGTGGTTTCGCCGCAGTATATATCGTATCTCTACAACAAGGAGATGCAGATGGACGTGAAGGTGGTGGGCGACATTGATCCCGAATATGGTCTGAAGGCTGAGATACTTCAGGAAACATCGTGGAAGCCGTGGGGCGACGGTTCGGAAGACTTCCCCACGCCGTCGACAGATTTCTATTCACAGATTCCGGTGTTTAATGATGGTCCATGGAACGCGTTTCTCTCGTTGAGGCAATCGGTCGACACGAAAGTGGAGGATCCGGCGTATAACGACCAGCCTTCGTATTCAGTGCCATGCGACACCAAGTATAACCAGGATTATTGGAAGGATAAAAAGCGTGGAACACGTACATATTATCCCGACGGCAAACCTGACGATTATGGCACTGATCCCGATTATAAGTATTCAGTGCAGCAGGGTGAAGGCTCCAGTCTGTTCAGCATACATCTCTTTACGAGAGCCAAGGAACTGGTGACGAAAACAGGTTTTTCGGGCAATAATCCCTACTATTCATATCCACGCCACGGCAAAATCAGATTTTCGGCCAAGCTCAAAGACGGAACGCAGCTGTCCAAAGAGGTGGATATAATTCAGGTGAGGCGTGTGGTGAATCCAAAGGGTGTGTGGCGCAGCCATGATAATCAAGAGGATTTTCATGTGACGCTGATGCGTTTGCCACAAGAAGATGCAACAAATTTCGTACCGTTCACGTCTGAGGGACCATGGTATGCCGAAGTGATAAAAGGCGAAGCTTATTTCGAACTTGAAACTACGCCGATCGGACGTGATGATGGAGCTACGGAGAGGGGCAAACGAATCGAGGGCGACTCGGAGCACTTGATCGACTTCAAGATCAAGTTCAAAGGCACGTATGCATCAAATGAGGTGCATTGCGGGCTGGTGAAGGTGCGCTATCACAACTACACATGCGAGCATGTGATCATGGTGCGTCAGGGCTATGCCCCGATCACTATGGACGGCGGAGCGCGCAGTGACGACAACCCGGCATGGGGGTCGTTTAATGTGTATTCGTTGACCGGAGGATATAAGAAGGGGAAGTATACGGCCGATTTTGTTGAGTCGCCACTCTTTGAAGGTTCGTACTTCAGATGGAACAATGTCAATGCTATCCTTGCGTCGAACAACGATAAAGTGGGCTTCGGAGAGGATGGAACAAATGCACGATTTGATGTAATAGACTGGAATGATCAGCACAAGACTATGCTTTGGCGGGATATTGTCGGAGGGGATGATGACTGGGAAATCAACAATGACGGAGCGCGGGTGGCCCGCTATGAGGACTTCGAAAAGCTGCTATCTACTACGGGCAGCAACATTGAGAAAGCCTATGGGGTGCTGTATGGCGACGGAGCCACCGAAACTGCTACCGCTGTTGCCGATGCGCTTGGCTATGACGACGCAACGGGCGGCGCATCGATAAAAGGTATGCGCGGATGCTTTGTGTTCCACAGCGACACCGGCAACAATATCTTTTTCCCTATAGGCAAGTCGGGTCACGGCCGACGCAAGTCGGGTCGTGGAAAGACCGATGCTGTCGGGGATGAAGGCAGTGGTGAGGCCAATATGGATGGCGTGTTGCGATATGCCCAGCGCCATGCAGTGTTCAAAGAACGGAAGGAATATACGCTTGCTTTAGGAAAAGATTATAATGGCGGAGTAGAGTATATGCCTATGTTTTATGATCTTTACAAGCGATACGGTGCTGTCTACTGGCTTGAACGGCCGGGTGGCCCCGGAGCTGTTTCCGGTGATCGGACCAAAGGCCATACGGCGTGGGATATAAACTACTTCACGATGGGCTTCGAGAGTTTTGAAAACGGTGCTATTGGAGCGCTAAACGGTATTAAAGGCTTCGACCAAAGCGACGCTTGCCTGATGAGGGTGGTTTATACGAAATAGAATACTTCTTTAATGGCATTATAATTCGGCGGGCGCGGGATGCTTAGGCTTCCGGCGCCCGCTTATATTGCGTTAGTCCTGTCGGCATCGGATGCGGTGTCAAAAGGGAGTGAGCATGCTTTTTGCGTGACGTTTTACATACGTTTTGCGATGCGTCTTGCGAAAAAAAGCGGGCAGGGGGTTGCATGGACGAAAAAAATGCGGTAATTTTGCCGAGGAAAATCACACACTTACAAGCCTGCACTTCCGGAGGGGAGTGTTCCGCCAAGCAAATCGGGGCTGACCGGTTTTGACAGCGTGTAGAGGTGGTATGTAAGCATGCAGAGCAATGATGGCTACGCTCTATAATCTGGGACATCGCAAGTTTTAAATGGCGAAAACAACTACGCTCTTGCTGCCTGATTGAAGTACAGTAGATCGGCTTAATCCCGGCAACAGTTGCCGGGACAAGACATCGCCCGATTGTCGTCGTCCCGAGACTAATCGACAAGGCGGTGCAGTTAAATCG
>NZ_PUED01000209.1 GCF_003024925.1 Paramuribaculum intestinale | reverse complement strand
ACCGAGCGTACACCTCTTTTTCTCAGCGACGACGAGCAGCGTGTGTATGAACTCATCAACATCCGTACAGAAATGGCTTTTGACTCAGCAAGATGTATAGAGGTGGGAATCGCGGCAAATATCGAAGGTGTCGGTCTTTTTGGCACAGCCGAACTGCCCGATGATGCGGAATGTGTAACGGGTAATATAGAATTTACAATCTCAGGTGTGAGCATCTACTCGTTCTCGGAGCACTCACCCGAAACCCTGACCGCCGCAACATTTCTGCACGACCTCAATGAACTGGTCAACACAGGTGGTGATACACCCTCGCTTCTTCCCGTGAGCAGCTACCGCGACTGCGGAGCCTGCCTCCAGCGTCTCATCGACAACGGATTCGTAAAATATCTGCTTGGCGACATTGAACCGACGGAGAAGGCGCGTGTGCTTCTTTCGCACGCCGGCCACCTCGAACTCGCCGACATCGGCAAGTACATCACCCAGATAGACGAGGCTGACGCGCTCGCGGAGAACCGCAAACCCACAAAGCCTGTAATGAGGGATTATGAGAACTGGCTTCATCCCCTTATTCTCTCGCTCATCACCGACAAGAAATCCTTTGCCAGCAAGGTTTCGGGCTACACCTGCCCGAAATGCGGCAACCACGGGCTGACCGTGTTCCCGGCTACAATAGCCTGTGAATGTTGCGGATTCTCAATCCCGCGCCACTTCCACGGCTACGACCTGACCGACAAGGACATCGAGCAGCTTGTACGATACAAATACACATCGCCCATCTACGGCTTCATCGACCGCAAAGGCCGCAAGTTCTGCGAATCGTTGGTAATCGACAACCGTTTCGGCGTGACATTCTCCGCCAAAGCCGCCAAGATATACGGATGAGAACAGTAGAGATTGATGAGGATATTCTGGAATCAATGTTCGAGCAGGTGGAATATCTTCATTCATTGGTAAGGACAATTTCCAGACTCCTTGTTTCAAAGAAACCGGATGACCTCCTTACTACCGGCGAAGCCGCCGCAATATTGCGAATGAGCACCCGCCATCTTAACAATCTCAAAGCGGCAGGAAAAATTCCTTTCATACAGATTGACGGTAGGGTAATGTATCTCGCAAGCGATATTGCGAAATATATAATCATGCAGAAGGCCAAAATATGATTGAAATTGTATTTACCAAACGTAATGACAGGGTGAAGATGTTTTTCAGTCGTTGCAAGGAACTTAAAGACGCTCTGAATCATATCTGCGAGAATTGTCGTCCTATCCTTAATAACGATGCCTATCTCACGGACGCGGAACTGGCGCAACGGCTCAGAGTAAGCAGACGCACTCTTCACGACTACCGGAATAGCGGTATGTTGCCTTACTATGAGATAGGCGGCAAGTATCTTTATTCCGAAAAAGATGTCGATAATCTCTTGATGAGCAATTATCGCAATGTAATTTGCAATCCTTGAATATGACAGAGGCAAGAATCCTTAACCGGACTCTTGCCTCTGTTGTCGTTTGGTGGTTACTGTTTTTTCTTCCGGCCCCGTTTCTTTTTGGTGAAGAGGTCTCCGGCCATGACCTCTCGGATATTCTGCATATCCTCCATGATTGAGGAATCAAGTACCCGGGCGTAGTGCTGGGTCATCTTGATGCTTGTGTGTCCGAGCATCTTCGAGACATTCTCGATACGTACCCCCTGTGACAGGCATACTGTAGCATAGGTGTGGCGGGCAACGTGAGTGGTGAGAACCTTGCCTATCTCGCAGATGTTTCCTATCTCTTTCAGGTAGCGGTTCATTACCTGATTGCAGGGAACCGGTAGAAGCGTTCCTTTTTCAGCCGCCTTCGGATTGTCCTCATATTTTTTGAGTATGGCTTTGGGTATGTCAAGCAGCGGTATATTCTGGACAATATCCGTTTTCTGGCGTGGCTTGCGAATCCACATGTTGCCGTCGTTGTCCTCGACAACGTGTTCTCTTTTCAGATTGGAGATGTCAATAAACGCCAGTCCGGTGAAAGCGGCCATTACAAACATGTCTCTGACCACATCAAGTACACCGTCAAAGTGCCTCCTATATATTATATGGAGTTCATCGAGGGTGAGGAATGTGGGATTGGTCTGTACCGTTCGGACCTTTATTCCGGCAAACGGATCCTTGGTAATCCAATCGTTTGCAAGGGCCCGGTTGGTGATTTTCTTCAGACCTTTCATGTAACGCGCCACAGTGTTCTGCTGCTGGTTACGGTCAATCTTGAGATACATCTCAAAACCGTGGACGAAGTCGCGGTCAAGACTTGTCAGTGGCAAGTCTTCGACTTCATACTTCTTTTTGATGTAACGCTGAAGCAGTCGGGTAATGGTCTCGTATTTTTTGATGGTGCCGAGCTCGAAATCACGGCCCATCAATGCACGGCATTCCTGATTATGTTCCTGAAATGTCGTTATTATCATACGTTCCACTACCTTGTGGACGCCGATATTGAAAAATCGGTTGTGAAGTTCCTGCGCGGTTGCGACAACACCTTCCGATTGCATATCCTGAAACAGCTTGAACAGCTTGATATTCGTCTCGTCGATATAGTCGTTCAAATCTATCGCGTTTTTGGACGTGCCTTTGGCGCGTTCCTTTGACTGATTCCAGAGAGCAGGGTCGATATACTTCCCCGTATTGGAATCAATTCTTGTGCCGTTCACAGAAATTCTCATGCGAATCGCACATTCTCCTGTCTTTGTCACGGTGCTTCTTCGATAGAACAGCACCGTCAATCGGTCTTTCTTCATTTCTTCTATGAGTAAAGAGGGTTAAATCGTCAAGAAACGAAGCCTTTCCGGAGGTGATTTTAGTCTTTGCAACAACAGGTATATCAGTGTGTTATATGCGTTTTGGTGCCACGGATTTCAGAGAAATTGGTGCCAAAAATTTCTGGCACTGTTTTTGGCACCAATTTGGCACCAAAATGATTTTCGCTGAAAAATCCTCCGAAGACATTTTTTCCTCCGCAAGTCCTCAAATTTCTTTCAGACCATACTGAATTTTCTACGCGAAGATAATAAAGACGCTTCCGACTCTCTCTATGCAAATCGTTGAAGAATAATGAAATGAGTATAAATCTCAGCCATGGATACCCATTCAGCAGGCTCTCGCAAGCCATTGGCACCAACGGGGAACCTTCATTCCTCATCGTTCTTCATCGGCGTGCATAGGGCATATAAAAAGCAAAACGCCGATTATGTTGATAATCAGCGTTTTGCCTTAATTTAACATTTGAATAAGTGGTCCCACTTGGAGTCAAAATAGTGAATCTCGTTGAATTTGGTTGAATATCGGTATTCAAACGGCAATATTATAGATGTCTTGAATATCAGTATATTATGTATTGATTTGCATATTTGCAAATTGCATCTCTATATCAAGCAGATGCAAGTAGGCGCAAAAGATGTGGACAATCCGTGGACGGAAATTTGTGTGCGTGGACAATTTTGATTAATTTTGTACCATAACTTTTAACCCCCTCTCCTTATGGCTACAATCACAAGGTCTCTTTCCTCGAAAGTAAATGGCAACGGTGAGTCTGAAATCATGCTCCGTCTTACCGTGTCACGCGAATTGCGTCTGCGTCTCAGAAGCGGTGTGTTTATCGAACCATCACGATTCCGTGAAGGTAAATTTATCATGCCGCGTGCCGACCGCAAGACGCTTGCAAAATTACAAATTATCAGTGACAATCTCTCATCATTGGAGTGCAGATTGATCTCTCTCAGCGTAAACACACCTGCAAATCAACTC
>NZ_PUED01000208.1 GCF_003024925.1 Paramuribaculum intestinale | reverse complement strand
GCGTGATTTATCAGTGTGACGACTGGAATTCATTCATGGCCTCGACCAGAGCACGCACGCTTTCGATCGGGAGCGCATTGTAGAGCGAAGCTCTGAAGCCTCCCACCGAACGGTGGCCCTTAATGCCGACTATGCCCCGCGCGGCGGCAAAATCCACAAACTCTTTCTCCAACTCTTTGTATTCGGGCTTCATGACGAAGCACACGTTCATTATCGAACGGTCGGCATGATCCTTCACCGTGCCTTCGAACATCCGCGACGAATCTATAGCCTCATACAGCAAGTCAGCCTTGGCTATATCGCGTTTCTCAAGCTCTTTCACTCCTCCCTGCTCCTTATACCAGCGCAGGGTCTGGAGAGCCGAGAATATCGGCAGAACAGGCGGGGTATTGAACATCGAGTCCTTCTTGATATGCGTCCGATAGTCAAGCATGGTAGGTATCGGGCGCTCAACGTGTCCGAGAGCATCCTCACGTACTATCACGATGGTGGCACCGGCCGGAGCCAGGTTTTTCTGAGCGCCGGCATAGATCACATCGTATTTCGACACATCCACCGGGCGCGAGAATATGTCGGACGACATATCACACACCAGCCTTACCTTGCCGGCATCAAGATCATGACGTATTTCGGTGCCGTAGATTGTGTTGTTGGACGTATAGTGGAAGTAGTCGGCATCCTGCGGAACAGTGAAACCTTTAGGAATATAATTGAAGTTGGCATCCTTCGACGAGGCCACGACGTCGACCTCTCCGAACAGGCGTGCCTCCTTTATGGCGTTGACTGCCCAGGTGCCGGTCTCCATATATGCGGCCTTGCGGGCAAGCAGATTGAACGGAACCATGCAGAACTGGAGGCTGGCGCCGCCGCCGAGAAACAGCACCGAGTAACCGTCGGGCACTTCAAGAAGCTCTTTCACAAGCGCACGAGCCTCTTCCATGACTGCCACAAACTCCTTGCTGCGGTGTGACACCTCAAGAATGGAAAGTCCTGTGCCCGCGAAGTCAATTACTGCTTCAGCGGTGTTTTTGATTGTGTACTGGCTCAGAATCGATGGGCCGGCATAGAAATTGTGTTTATGCATCATGGCGCAATTGTTTAGGGGGTTGTTATGACGGCAAATTAAAGAAAAAAATCAATTACAAACAAATTTAATTCAAAAACTTTTCAGGTTTTTTCCCTACACGATCCGAAAACACAATGTAATGACTGATATCCAAAGACAATGTATCATTTTCCGCCCGACATTCAGACACCGCCGGAGCTTCGAACTAATCACGGCAGCCGGATGTTATAGAAATGTAACTCAAATGTAACACACGCATAGAACAACACAAACTAACATAAAAACAACATTACTACTATGAACACAGCTCCTTTACAAGGCATCAAAGTGGTGGACTTCACCAACGTACAGTCAGGCCCGTCATGCACACAGCTTCTTGCATGGCTCGGCGCCGATGTGGTAAAGATCGAACGCCCCGGCACCGGAGATGCAACCCGTAATGAAATCCAGTTCGACCCCGATTGCCCGAGCTACTATTTCCTGCAGCTTAATTCCGACAAGAAATCACTTGCTCTCGACGCCGCCACACCCGACGGCAAAGATATCCTCACACGCCTCATCAAGGAGTGTGACATATTCGTGGAAAACCTCCATCCCGGAGCCATGGATAAACTCGGATTCAGCTGGGAAGTGGTTCACAAACTCAATCCAAAATGTATCTACGGCACTATCAAAGGCTTCCCCATAAGTTCGAAATATGCCAATCTGAAAGCATACGAACCTGTCGCACAGGTCACTGCCGGAGCTGCATCAACCACCGGATGGTGGGAAGGCCCCGACAACGTGCCGACTCAGAGTGGCGCGGCGCTCGGCGACTCCAACACCGGTATGCATCTGACCATCGGACTTTTGGCCGCACTCTGTCAGCGCGAGAAAACCGGCGAGGGCTGCTACGTATACCAGTCGATGCACAACGCCTGCCTCAACCTGTGCCGCATCAAGACGCGCGACCAGCTGACACTCGACCGTATCGGATATCTGACACAGTTCCCACAGTATCCCGACGGGAAATTCGGTGACTTCGTGCCGCGTTCAGGCAACCAGGAGGGATCCGGAGTGCTCGGATGGACCTACAAATGCAAAAACTGGGCTACCGACCCCAACGATTACGTCTACGTCATACTGCAGCGAGGCGCCAAGGACTTTGAGCTTGCCTGCAAGGCGCTCGGATTCGAGGACTGGCTCACCAATCCCGACTTCAATACAGCCGACGCGCGCGACCGTCACAAACAGCAGATTTGGGACCGCATACAGAAGTTCTGCATCGACAAGACCAAGCATGAGGTGACCGACATCCTGTCGAAGGCAGGAGTGCCTGTTGCGCCCGTACTGTCGACCAAGGAGATCATGACCGACCAGAGCCTCTACGACGGCAACACACTGGTAAAGATCAATCAGGGAGGCAAAGTCGGCGAATTCGTCACCGTAGGCGTACCGTTCACACTCTCCAATTTCCAACCTGCCTACGGCCCCTGCCCGACTCTCGGAGGAAATACCGACGAAGTACTCAAGAGCATCGGATACACCGACGAGCAGATCGCATCGTTCGCCAAGAACGGCACTACCGCCCCAATGCCGAAAACGGCTGCCAAATAACATACTCCGGACAGACCATTGCCCGACCCTCCCGGCCGGAAATGATTCCGGCCGGGAATTATAGAACAGCATTACATCAACTGATTATTAATTCCATACAATGTCAAACACATCAACCACACCGAACCCCGCTACACAGGCTCCGCATTTCCCGGCACAGGTGACAGGCATGTATATTCTCGCCCGCGCGCTTAAAAACGTCGGCATCGACGTAATGTACGGACTTGTCGGCATTCCGGTCACCGAAATGGCCTACATAGCCCAGGCGCAAGGCATACGCTTCATAAGTTTCCGCCACGAGCAGCAGGCAGGAATGGCTGCGGCTACCCACGGATTCCTCACCAAGACTCCGGGAGTGTTGCTGACCGTGTCGTCGCTGGGCTTCATCAACGGACTCACCGCCACAGTCAACGCCACAGTCAACTGCTACCCGATGATACAGATATCCGGATCGAGCCAGCGCGAGACGATTGATCTCGAACAGGGTGCATACGAGGGACTTGACCAGCTCAACGTGGCCAAGGGACTGGTGAAGGCCGCCTACCGTGTCAACCGTCCCGAAGATATTCCCACCGCTGTGGCCCGCGCCTACCGCGCTGCCGTTTCAGGCCGTCCGGGCGGAGTGTATCTCGACGTCACGACCGCATGCCTTGGCGCTGTCATGAACCATGACGACGCGGAGAAGTTGCTTTTCAAGCCCGTCGATCCCTGTCCTGCCGTGCAGCCTTCGGCCGAATCGGTCGACCGCGCGCTGCAGCTGCTGGCCTCGGCCAGACAGCCGGCCATATTGCTCGGCAAAGGCGCTGCCTATGCACAGGTCGACGACAAGATCAAGCAACTTGTCGAAACCACAGGCATACCCTTCTATCCTATGTCAATGGCAAAGGGACTGATGCCCGACAATCATCCGCTGAGCGCCATATCGGCCAGAAGCACCATCATGGAGAAAGCCGACGTAGTGATGCTGATCGGCGCACGGCTCAACTGGCTTCTGTCGCGCGGACACGGTAAGTGGAATCCTCAGGGACAGTTCATACAGCTCGATATTGACCCTGGAGAGTTCGACTGCAACCGCCCGATTGCCGCACCGGTAGTCGGCGACATCGAAAGCTCGCTCGATGCCATTCTGGCCAAACTTCCCGGCCTGAAGC
>NZ_PUED01000207.1 GCF_003024925.1 Paramuribaculum intestinale | reverse complement strand
CCGTTACTGCTACGCCAACATACCGGTGTTCATGTCGTTCAGATTCCATGTGCTGGGTCCGATCAGATGGAATGTCGATGCGGGGCTATTTTATCAGTACGGGCTTTCGGGATCTCAAAATCAGACCATTTTCAACTCCGTCATCAACGATCTCGGACAGCTCGTCCCGCGTGTGGTGAAGAGCAAACCGGATTATTTCAACAGCAAGGACACTTTTATCCATTCATACCGACGCAGTGACATCGGACTGCATTTCTCCACAGCCCTCCAGTTTGGCCGTCATTTCGCCATAGGGGCGCGTCTGCAGTTCGGATTCAAGAATGTAGCCCGCACCGACGGCATCGTATGCCCGCGCATTCACAACTATGACTTTCATGCCCTGGCGGCATATAAATTCTGAAACAACAACTTATCATCATCATTATCATTATGACTGAAGAAAAAGACATACAGCCGGCAGCTGAAACACGTGGCCTGAACTTCGTGGAACAGATCGTGGCCGACGATCTCCGCGAGGGTAAGAACGGCGGACGCCTCAACACACGTTTCCCGCCCGAGCCCAACGGCTACCTCCATATAGGCCATGCCAAGGCAATATGCATGGACTTCGGAGTCGCAGAGCGTTTCGGTGGCACTTGTAACCTCCGTTTTGACGACACCAATCCTGTAAAGGAGGATGTGGAATATGTCGACGCCATACGAGAGGATATCCACTGGCTCGGATTTGACTGGGGCGACCGCGAGTATTACGCCAGCGACTATTTCCCTCAGTTGTTTGATCTCGCATGCCGTATGATTAAGGAAGGTAAAGCCTATGTCGACGACCAGACCTCGGAAGAGATAGCCCGGCAGAAGGGAACGCCCACAGAGCCGGGGCAGGAGAGCCCCTACCGCAGCCGTACACCTGAAGAGAATCTTGATCTGTTCATGCGCAGGAATGCCGGTGAGTTCGACGAAGGAGCGCGTGTGCTGCGTGCCAAGATTGACATGGCATCGCCCAACATGCATTTCCGCGATCCGATCATGTACAGAATCATCAAGACTCCCCACCACCGCACCGGCGACAAATGGAAAGTCTATCCGATGTATGATTTCGCCCATGGTCAGAGCGACTATTTCGAAGGTGTTACCCACTCGATATGCACTCTGGAATTTGTGGTTCACCGCCCGCTTTATGAGTATTTCGTAAAGGAACTGGCCGATGAGTCGTACTGCCCGCGTCAGATCGAATTCAACCGCCTCAACCTGACCTACACTGTCATGTCGAAGCGCAAACTTCTGCAGCTTGTGCAGGAAGGCCTCGTCGACGGATGGGACGATCCGCGTATGCCGACAATATCCGGAATGCGCCGCCGCGGTTATACACCACGATCCATACGCAACTTTATCGACAAGATAGGCTACACCAAGTATGAGGCGCTCAACAGTGTGTCATTGCTCGAACATGCCGTGCGCGACGATCTCAACGCCATAGCCACACGCGGAATGGCCGTGATCAACCCCGTGAAGCTCATAGTCACAAACTATCCCGACGATCAGGTGGAGATGCTTTCGATGGACAACAATCCCGAGCAGCCCGATGCCGGCACACACACCATGCCGTTCAGCCGTGAGCTTTATATCGAGCGCGACGACTTCATGGAGAATCCTCCCAAGAAATTCTTCCGTCTGGCGCCTGACCAGGAAGTGCGCCTAAAAGGCGGCTACATAGTCAAGTGCACCGGCGTCAAAAAAGCCGACGACGGCACTATCGAGGAGATCTACTGCACGTATGATCCCGATACACGCAGCGGACTGCCCGGAAGCATGCGCAAGGTCAAGGGCACTCTCCACTGGGTGTCGGCTCGCCATGCCGTCGATGCTACCGTGAAGCTCTACGACCGTCTTTTCAGCGTGGAGAATCCTGCGGCCGAAACCGACCGCGATTTCCGCGAGCTGCTCAATCCCGATTCGCTTGTCACGGTAGAGGGAGTGAAGGTGGAGCCTTTCCTCGCCGAGAACGCCCGTCAGGGAGAGCATTTCCAGTTCCAGCGCATAGGCTACTTTACGCCCGACCGCTCGTCGACCCCCGACAATCTGGTGTTTAACCGCACCATTGCCCTCAAGGACAGCTGGGAGAAGGAGCAGAAAAAGTGAGCCGTCGCCATATCAACCCATTACTAAAACATCTTCTTCAGCCAGGTGAGCAGACTTGACGATCCACACAGCAGCTACAATGACGAACTGAAACGGCTTTACGACCGCTTTAAGGAAGAATCCGTGCAGCCCGACGCTTATTTCGATGAGGATGATCTGATCGAGATATTCGACTATGCCTCGGACATGGCCGACGACGCGACGCGTATCGACGTGTTGCTGGTCGGGGCGCGGCTCTACCCGTCGAGCGAGCCGCTGATGCAGCGTAAGGCGTGTCTGGTGTTTGATACATCGGGCGATGAATCGGCCCGCAGGGCTGTCGCGCCGGTAGCCGGCTCGGTCATCGGACGTCTGCTGGCGTTGCGTATCGACAAGCCGTCGCGTCAGCAGGCCCGCGAACGGCTCGAAAGCATCATAGATGGCGGATCAGATTTCGAGGACGAATGGATCATACAGCTTGTGCAGACCGCTTCGGAAATCGGGGAGTTCGCCTGGCTTGTAGAGTCGAAAGAACGCATTATGCGTCTGACCGACTACCCGCAGACATTTCTTTACGAGATGGTCGAGGTAGCCAAGGTCAACTACGATTATGGGGTGGCCATGACATGCGCCGAACAGCTGACCGATCTGGAGCCGTTCAACTGTGAATTCTGGGAAAATCTCGCAGAGATACAGATCGCGGCATCGAAGTTTGACGACAGCATCAATTCGGCCGATTACGCGCTGGCCATAAACCCCGAGTCGGTCAGAGCCATGATGCTCAAGGCTCAGGCACTCTACGAAATGTGCCGTCCATGTGAAGAGGTTGTGTCATGGCTCGACAAAGCTATAGAGGTGGAACCCGACGATCCGGCTCCGGCTCACTACAAGGCTCTGACACTCTATGCGGCCGGATTCGTGCCGATGGCTGTCGATGCTCTTGAAGCGTATCGTCGCCGACATCCCGATGATCTGCCGACAGTGGAGTATCTCAACACCATCACCGACGGTGCCATACCGGTCGACGTGATGATGGCGGCGATGGAAAAAGCCGCTGAGGGAAACGACGACTGGAATGCCAAAGCCGAAGAGCTGATACGCGCCGGACGTCATGGTGCGGCGGTCAATATGCTGGTGTCAAGCTTCAGACTGCATCAGATTCCGCCGGTTTCGGCTCTGTTTATCGAACTGTACGTATGCCGGCGATATAAGGAGCTTCAGGATTATATGGATATATCCGCCATAGCCGGATGGAATCTGCGTCTGCCCGAGCAGCTTGCCTACACGCTGTCGCTGCTCCGTACCGGTGCCGAGTCGCAGAAGGTGCTCGACTCGATCGCACGCACGGAATCGCTTCTTGACATCGGCAGCGACGATGATCGCTCCCTTAACGCTTCGCCGCTCGAAACAGCCGGCTACCGCGCGGTCACCGCGCAGATAAGACGCTCCCTGCTTTCAGGCGAGCAGGTGGATATCGACGCCATAGACCCTTTCCCGGTAATGAAGTGAAATCTATGAATCCATGCTTTCCCTGTCGTCGTGCGACATTTTTAACGCCGCTTCGCTGCAACAAAAGGCGAGCGGCGTTTGTTTTTTCTTAAAATCAATTCAAATTCATGAATCTATGAAAAAATATATGGCCGAGGGATTCGGCACAATGTTCCTCGTATTGATGGCCTGCGGCAGTGCCGTGCTCGCA
>NZ_PUED01000206.1 GCF_003024925.1 Paramuribaculum intestinale | reverse complement strand
TGCGCACGCTGATAGTGCCCCGTCCGGGGCGTGACGAGGCCGTGAAGGCCGAAGTCAACCGCCGCCTGGCCGTCATCAACACCCGTCTGGCCGCCGACAGCTGCACGCTCTCTCTTGCCGGAGCGCCTTACGACCACGAGCATCACAAAGCCGATGAATACCCTGTGACGCTCCCCGACGTCAACAAAGGTCGCCACATGCGCTGGATGCTGTTCGGCATACTGCTGCTGATACCGGCCATCAACCTCAGCTCCATGACCCGCAGCCGCCTGCGCCGCAGAGTCAGCGAGATAGGCATACGCCGTGCCTTCGGCTGCACCCGCGGCCGCATCGTAGCCGACATCCTGGCAGAGAACTTCGTGATCACCCTGGCCGGAGGCCTGCTCGGGCTGCTGCTGTGCATAGGGTTCGGAGCGCTGCTTTTCGATGCCATCTACTCCACCGGCCGGTGGACACACTACGCCATGCCGTCGACCCTATCGGCAGGAGCGCTGTTTGACTGGACGCTCGGAGCCTACGCACTGCTCTTCTGCTTCATACTCAATCTCATCAGCACCGGAGTGCCCGCCCTGCGCGCCTCGCGCATCAACCCGGTGGAGGCCATCAATCAAAACAAATGACATGAAACGCAAACTTTTACGACAGACACTCAACGAGTGGCGCGCCAACGTGTGGCTGATAGTGGAGATGATCATAGTCAGCGCGATCGTGTGGTATATCAACGACTATCTCTACGTGCATGTGGCCACACGCCTCGAACCGACCGGCTTCGACACCTCACACACGTATATGGCCGAATTCCGCTATCTGCCGGAGGGGAGCCGCCGCTATACCGACTACGGCGAGGCGACCACCGAGCGCAACCGCGCCGATCTGCTCTCGATCATCGAGGCGATACGCCAGCGGCCCGACGTGGAGGAGGTCAGCCTGTCGGCAAACGCCGAGCCATATTTCCAGAATTTCTACGGAATGGGGCTCAACGTAGCCGATGACACCACGGAGATCTCGATCTACTACCGCCAGATCACTCCCGAGCATCTGCGTACCATAGGCTTCCAGCCGGCCGGAGGGTTCACCATCGGGCAGCTTGAGGAGGCACTGCGTCAGGGGAAGCCGCTGATGACCGAGTTTGACAAGAGTTCGCCCCATGTCAGCGGCCACCTCAGCTCCACCGATCTGCTGAACCGACGCGTGAAAAATCCGCGCGACACCTCGATGACGATAACCATAGGCGGACTGCTCAAGCCGGTGAAACGCACCAATATCGAATCCGAATACTTTATCAGCTATTTCGAGCCGATCGACATGGATCAGCTTGAACCACGGCCCAACTACAAGATCAACATCAGGGTGAAGCCCGAAGCCGAAAGCCGCTTTCCCGACAGCTTCAACGCCGACCGCGAACGGCTCTACCGCCGCGGCAACACCTACATTTCGGACATCAAGCCCTACTCGCAGATACGCGACACGGCCGACAGCGACAATCTGGTGACGATACGCAAATACGTGGCGGTGATGGTGTTCATGCTGGTAAGCGTGTTTCTGGGTCTGATGGGCACATTCTGGTTCCGCACCCAACAGCGCACCCCGGAGATAGCCATACGCAAGGTCAACGGCGCCACCGACCGGTCGGTGTTTGGCCGCCTGATCAGCGAAGGCCTTCTGATGCTCGCCGTGGCGACCATCCCGGCTCTGCTGATCGACTGGCAGCTCTGCCACTATGAGCTGAACACCGTGTATGGCGCGCAGGGCTACTTCAGCCCCGGACGCTTCGCGCTGACGGCGGGAGCTACCGCCGCTCTGATGGCTCTGATGGTGGCAGGCGGCATCTGGTTTCCGGCCTACAAGGCCACGCGCATCGAGCCGGCCCGCGCCCTGGCCGACGAGTGAACGACGCTGACCGCGACAAATTTCCGAACCTGATTTTTTATATCCCCGAATCCTATGCGATCAACACTGAGAATCGCCCTTCTGGCAGCCAGTACGGCCACGGCAATGACCGTGGCCGCCCAGAGCGCCGCCACCGACACCGTCAGGCTGACGCTCGACGACGCCATAGCCCGCGCACGCACCCACAGCGTCAATGCGGCCGTGGCGCTCGACGAGCTGCGCTCGGCCTACTGGCAATACCGCACCTACCGGGCCGAACTGCTCCCGGAGGTGAACCTGACGGCCACCGTGCCCTCCTACCACAAGCAGTATTCGTCGTATATGAACGCCGACGGCACCTACTCGTTCGTGCGCAACAACTTCCTGCAGATGAACGGCGGCCTGTCGATCACGCAGAACGTGTGGCTCACCGGCGCGCAGCTGTCGGTCAACACCTCGCTCGACTGGCTCCGCGAACTGGAGGGTGATCCCTACAACCGGTTCATGACCATACCGGTGGCGCTGACGCTGTCGCAGCCGATATTCGGCGTCAACACTGTCAAGTGGGACCGCCGCATAGAGCCGGTGCGCTACGCCGAGGCCAAGGCGGCGTTTCTGACGGCTACCGAGACGGTGGCCATGTCGGCCATCAACTACTATTTCAACCTGCTCATGGCCAAGGAAAACCTCGAGATAGCCCGCCAGAACCACGCCAACGCCGCCAAGCTCTACGAAGTGGCGCGCGAGAAGCGGCAAATGGGTCAGATCAGCGAGAACGACCTGCTGCAGATGGAGCTGAACCTGCTCAACGCCCGCTCCGACATGACCGACTGCGAGTCGGAGCTGAAGAGCAACATGTTCACCCTGCGGTCGTTTCTCAATCTGGAGCCTACGGTGGAGATAGAGCCGGAGATACCGACGGGTATCCCGGTGGTGGAGGTGACCTATGCCGACGCTCTCGAAAAGGCTCTGGCCAACAACAAGTTTGTGCGCAACCTGCGCCGCCGGCAGCTCGAAGCCGACTATGAGGTGGCCAAGGCCAAGGGCAATCTGCGCCAGATATCGCTCTTCGCGCAGATAGGCTATACCGGCACCGACCACCGCGTTTCGGACGCCTACCGTCGCCTCAAGGACAACCAGGTGGTGGAGATAGGCCTGAGCATACCGCTCATAGACTGGGGCAAACGCCGCGGACAGGTGAAGGTGGCCGAGAGCAACCGTCAGGTGACGGAGAGCCGCCTGCGTCAGGAAACGATGAACTTCAATCAGGATCTGTTCATACTCGTGGAACGGTTCTGCAACCAGCAGCAGCAGCTCGCCATAGCCGACAAGGCCTCCGAGATAGCGCAGCGCCGCTACGACACCAATGTGGCCACTTTCATGATAGGCCGCATCTCCACGCTCGATCTCAACGACTCGCAGGTGAAGAAGGATCAGGAGCGCCAGGCCTATGTCAACGAACTTTACCGCTACTGGTATTACTACTATCAGCTGCGGTCGATCACGCTGTGGGACTACACGCGCTCTACGGGCATCGACGCCGACATCGACCGTCTGCTCAAAAACTGACCTCCCCAGGAGCATGAATATGACAATGGGCTGACCTCCCGGTCAGCCCATTGTCATTTACACATAGTACTTAACGTCAGTGGATTTTATCTGAATGAAATATTAGCTTGTATGAAAAAGTTGTTGCTGTAGTTCTTGTTCTTGCACTGCAAAGGTATGATAATTTTTCAATATTATACAGCAATGAAAACCATGTTGTTAAACATAGTTTTTCGTTGCGATTTCTAAAAATAAGTTACAAACTGAAAGTTTCGTCGGTTTAATGGCTTTTTTGCTTACAATTTTTAATAGTTCGGGTGGTTTTGTTCAAAAAAAGCTACAATTAATTTTTGTTAAACCCCGGGCGGAGGGGGAGAGGGCGGACCAGGGAGTGGTCGGAGACCACCCCCAAAAAAAAAAA
>NZ_PUED01000205.1 GCF_003024925.1 Paramuribaculum intestinale | reverse complement strand
CCTTAATTCCCGATTTCTCCATAGAGGTAGATTGTAACTGTGCCGGTGTCGGCGCGTTCTATATTAAAAAACTGAGTTTTCATTCTGCTTTTTCGGTTTTGCAGTGCAAATATGGGGAGGTTTTCGGGCTTATTAAAATCGAGGTTTTATCATAAAACTTTATACGCACATCATTACCACATAATCAGTTACGACAAACATCAGAATTTAACGCGCCGTCATTTAGGTGTATTTTTGCAGCACCTAATTACGTACATATGGCAGAGTTGACAAATACACAGAAAAAGGAGTGGGCCAAGAGCCTATACCTCCGGGAGAGCATGACACAGCAGGAGCTGGCCAACCGGGTCGGGGTGTCGCGTGTGACCATCTCCAACTGGATCCGTGACGGCAAATGGGAGGAGTATAAGGCCGGACTGACCCTGACCCGCAAAGAGCAGGTCAACAACCTCTACAGACAGGTGGCCGAGATCAACCGGCAGATAGCGGAGCGTCCGGAGGGGGAGCGCTTTGCAAACTCCAAGGAGGCCGACATACTCGGCAAACTCTCGTCATCGATCGCCCGCATGGAGCAGGAGATGGGCATTGCCGACAAGATCTCCGTACTGACTGATTTTGTCGAGTGGCTGCGCGCCCTCGATGTCAATAAGGCCAAGGAGATAGTATCACTCGCCGACGCATACATCAAGGACAGCCTCTGACGCTATGAAACAAGCCGATAAGATAGCGCTGCAGGAGTGGGAGCGGCTTAAGGCCGACATTGTGCGCGCGACCCCCGTCGACCGTAAGATGACCCATGCGGAGCGCGACAGACACCGCATACAGCTCGAGGCCAACCCCATCGAGTGGATCAAGTTTTTTTGCGCGCCATACGTCAAGAGCGAGTTTGCCGATTTTCAGCGGCGTGCGATCCGGCGGATCGTCGCGCATGACGAGTGGTTTGAGGTGCTGTCGTGGTCGCGCGAGCTCGCAAAATCCACCATTACAATGTGTGTTGTATTGCACCTGGTGATGACCGGACGCAAACATAATATAATCCTGACCTCCAACTCCAAGGACAACGCCGTCAGGCTCCTCGCGCCATATCGCGCCATGCTTGAGTCCAACGGCCGCATCATCGCCTATTATGGCCAGCAGATGACACCGGGCAACTGGACCGAGGATGAGTTTGTGACCCGTGGCGGGGCGTCGTTTCGTGCGCTCGGCGCAGGCCAGTCACCGCGAGGATCGCGCAATGAGGCGATCCGTCCCGACGTGTTTTTGGTTGATGATTTTGACACTGATGAGGATTGCCGCAACCCCGACATTATCGCCAAGCGGTGGGACTGGTGGGAGCGCGCCCTGTATCCGGCGCGGTCGATCTCCGAGCCTACGTTGGTGGTGTTTTGCGGCAACATCATCGCCCGCGACTGTTGTGTGGTGCGAGCCGGGGAGTCCGCTGACCATTGGGATATTGTCAATATCCGCGACAAGTCCGGCCGATCGACATGGCCGGAGAAAAACAGTGAGGAGCATATCGACAGGGTGCTGTCCAAGATCTCCACCAAGGCGGCGCAGGGCGAGTATTTTAACAATCCCATTGCCGAGGGCGAGGTATTTAAGGATCTTGTGTATGGCAAGGTGCCTCCACTCTCCAAATTTAAGTTTGTAGTCATCTATGGCGACCCTTCGCCGGGCGAGAGCCGGGCAAAAAAAGGCAAGTCGTTTAAGGCTGTGAGTCTCCTCGGCAAGCTCGATGGTAAGCTATACGTCATCCGCACACGCCTCGACAAGGCGCTCAACGCGGAGTTTATCGACTGGTATGTGCAACTCCTTGATAGCATACAAGGTAAGACCTCCGTGTATTGCTACATGGAGAACAACAAGCTGCAGGATCCATTTTTTCAGCAGGTCTTTCAACCGCTTGTGGCCAAGGTGCGGCGCGAGCGTGGCATACAGCTGCATATCCGGCCTGACGAGCGCAAAAAGACCGACAAGGCCACGCGTATCGAGGCCAACCTGGAGCCGCTCAACAGGATGGGACACCTGATCCTCAACGAGGCGGAGCGTGATAACCCTCACATGCGCGAGCTCGCGGATCAATTCTCTCTCTTTACACTCAATCTCAAATATCCGGCCGACGGCCCGGACGCGGTCGAGGGCGGCAACCGCATCATTGACGAGCTGCTGCGCCGCGTCGAAAAACCGGCCACACGCGACCGCCGCGAGGTCGCCAAACTCAACAAACGCCGCATGTAACATCATACACCACACTATATGAGCCAATTTATAGACCTTACCGATTACGATGCGTCGATACACGCCGAGATCCTCGACGCCCTGACGCGCAAAGACCCCTCGCTGGTGGAGATCTGCGAGGATCGCGCCATTGCCGAGGCGCGCTGCTATCTCTCCAGGAGGTATGACTGCGACGCCATATTCGGCGCCCGGGGCGACGAGCGCAATCAGCTCGTACTTATGATGATGATCGACATAGCCATCTATCATACATTTTGCATCCATAACCCTTACAAGCTGTCACCGATCCGCAAGGAGCGGTATGAGCGTGCCGTGGAGTGGCTCAAAATGATCGCCGCGGAAGAGCTGTCGATAGAGGGGGCGCCGATGCTGCCGGAGGAGGAGCGCACCGGCGGCGCCATGTTTAAGATCACAAGCAACCCGCGCAGGGTATCACACATGTAATTATATTGACCTATGAGCAGACGCAAAAACAAAAAGACCGGCAGCACCGGCAACATAGCCAATGCGCCGGGAATGATAACCGTATCGGGCAATGTACCGCGCCCGGGGCAGACCGCGCCCGGAGTCGTTATCCTCACCCAGCCAAAGCGCTTTGGCTTGGATATATCAAATTATATAACCGCGATCAGGACGGCCGAAAATGTCGACACGCCCAACCGTACGCGGTTGTACGATCTCTATGCCGACATTATGACGGACGCGCATCTGTCATGCGTTATCGACAAGCGTATCAATGCGGTATTGTGCTCCGACATCGAGTTTCGACGCGACGGCAAGCCGGACGAGGCTGTCAACGAGCAGATCCGCTCGCCCTGGTTTAGCCGCCTCGTGCGCGACATCCTCGGCGCGCGTTTTTGGGGGTTTACCCTCTGCGAGTTTTGGCAGGTAGACGACTGGATCGACTACCTCCTCGTACCTCGCAAGCACGCGTGCCCGGTGCGCCGGATCATCAAGCGCAACCAGGGAGACAGCGACGGCCTGTCATGGGAGAGTTACGACAATCTGCTGTACGTCGGCGACGCGGAGGATCTCGGCCTGCTTGCCAAGGCGGCGCCATGGGTGATCTACAAGCGCAACGCCACCGGAGACTGGTCGCAGTTTTCGGAGGTATTTGGGATGCCGATACAGGAGTATGTCTATGATAGCGACGATGACGACTCACGACAGCGGGCCATCGAAGACGCGCGCAACACCGGCAGCCTCGCTGTATTTGTGCATGGCAAGGACTCATCGCTCAATCTGATCGAGTCGGGCAACAAGACCGGCTCGGCCGACGTCTACGAGCGGCTGATCGAGCGCTGCAATAGCGAGATCTCCAAACTGATCCTCGGCAACACCCTGACCACCGAGGCGTCCGACACCGGCACTCAGGCGCTCGGCACAGTACATAAAAAGGTAGAGGACAAGGTCGAGCAGGCCGACCGCCTATATGTGCTTGACGTGCTCAACTACGACATGACCGATATATTTGCCGGGCTTGGCATCAATACCGCCGGGGGCGAGTTTTACTTTCCGGAGCGCAAAGACCTCGATCCAACGTCAAAGGTCAACATACTCGTGCAGCTTAATCAGGCCTTTGGCCTCCCCGTCGACGACGATTATCT
>NZ_PUED01000204.1 GCF_003024925.1 Paramuribaculum intestinale | reverse complement strand
CTTTCATTTAGTATGTCTTCAATTCTATCCATAGTTATTAGTAATGGTATAACTTGACGCAAAGTTACTACAAAAATTTGATATGTGCAATTATAACATTACAATTTTAGACCTAACTAATAATTATGTAAAAGCATAAAATTGCTAATAAATGTTAAAAGTAAAAATAAATCATTACATTTATTTTGTAGCGTAAAAATAAATCATTACCTTTGCAATGTGATTAGAAACCGATAGTCATTCACCCAATAATAAATAAGGAGTATGAAGACAACAAGAAATAACCTGAAAGATATAATGACCCTTGCATGGTCATTCGTAAAGCGTAACGGCTTCACTATGGCAGAGGCTATGAAAACCGCATGGCGCAACTACAAGCTGAAAAACGCTATGCACGGCGGCATCGTGAAATTCTACTTTCTGAAAGTGGATAGTACGCTGCGCGAGGCTTACGGCACATTAAAGGAGAATCTCCTGCCGGCTACACAAGGCACTGGCAGACGTGCCAACGACACAGTTCAAACATACTTCGACACCGAGAAAGGGGAATGGAGATGCTTTAAGAAAGCAAACCTCGTGCGCATCGCTAACGCATAAGACATCAAACCGGGGATGCTGTCAGCCACGGCATCCCCAACCCCAAACATCAAACGTAATCAATAACACCAATAAGACAATGAAAATAATCGCTAACATCTTCTATGTAGGCCAAATCGTATTCTCAGCCGCCCTCGCTTTATGGGCGTTATACATGGCACTACGCGGCCTCTTTACCGGCGGGCCACTGTTCGTAACTATCTGCTTCGCCGTAATGACATGCACAACCTATTGCCTCATGTACGTGCCAAGTGTGCGCGAATACAAGGAGCATAAGGCAAGCCACAACAAAAAGACACAGACAGAGCAAAATGACTGAACCGCAGACCGACATACAGCAAGACGTTGACCGCGTGGAAATCAGCGACACCCTTATTGACTTGATTGTCGATAAGATGGTCGATGAAATGAATAAGCGGATAGCCAATATTCAGCCAAGCGATGACCCCTCGGCTGAATACGGCGAATACTGGACAAGCGGAAGCTATGATAGCGATGACTATTTAGAACTGGACGAGCCGAATGATGAATACGGCATATCATACAAGTTTGAGCTATCGTGGGAATACCGCGAGTGGACTGAATATTGGACTGACCCGGTATGCTACCCATCGTTTGACGAAATGCGGAATGAAACCGGCTACGTCTATGACATAGAAATCGACACCCCGGATGGCGATGCAGTCAAGCAAAGCATCTGCGACGCTATCGCAAAGAAAGTAAACGAAATAATCAAGTAAACATGAGCTTATACAACCTTATAAATGGCGTTAATCCCGCCACGTTTTTCATCTTGCCAATGCTCGGCAAGCACCCGGATGAATATCCCAGATTCAGGGATTGCTTCGTAGGGGAAGAAGATACCATCGTCGTACTTACCCGCGTAGGCGGCGCAAACCGCAACACAGGCTATGGCGAAGACAAGATAATGGGACACCCCAATTTCATCAAGACTTACGATGATGATTTTGATAACACCTACGGCTATTACGTCTATTCAGTGCCTGACCGCTGGCGCGAAGACTACAACAAAATCATCAATGGCAAAACGCTATTCGTATCGGAAGAATACTTTAACGAGATGCTGCGCGTATGGCCTAACCTTGAAGACAAACTGCGGAACATGTTTCATCGCCCCAAAACCGAAGAGAAATGACGAAGCGTAAATCATCTGCGGAAGCTGCTGCGGATTATGCCGCAAAGGACTACTATATCGCACAGCGTACCGACCTACTGAAATCCGCGTTTAACGCCGGCGCATCGTGGCTATTCAATAATCAATGGCACGACGTGTACGAAGAAGCACCGCCCAAATCCGGGCAATATCTCGTCATCTACCTTATGGATAAGGGCGAGAATGAACCGCCGGAAAAGCGATACGTTCAAGTGTTCGACATCCTTGTGTATTTCAAGGATAATGAAGACGAGGGCTTATTGCCGTGGGGATTAGAAGATGAATTTGAATACCTCGCAAACGCCATAACACATTGGGCGTTCATCCCCAAAACGCCACCTATAACAACGCTGGAGGATGGGCTTTATTTAGGCGAAGCAAAGCCTTACAATCCCGAAATGCACCGGCGTGATTACAATAACCTACCAGAAGAATATCAGAAATGAAACCTATAAAATTTACATGGACGCAGACCCGTGACCCGCATTTGGCATCATTGGTCAAGACAGACCCGGAATTTGCGGAACGAGTCAGAAAGTCAATAACCAACCTTGAGAATTGGCTTGAAAAATGTGCCGACAAAGGCAACTGGGATGAAATTGAAATGTCAATCCCTTGCAATCAGTTTGTCAACAATGACATCTTGATAAATGATGTCGGGAATGAAGACCGCATGTTTCTTTTCGTGGTACTGAATAGCAAACCAATAGAAGAAATTATGAACAGCGTAGTCACGGAACATTATACGCATCTTGTCTATCTTGACTTGATGGACTCAATCAAAGGATAGATGGCACGACTGGATGAAGAAAGGCAAAAAGCGTTAGAGCCAGAACGCATACGCCACGCAATCAAGAAAATCACCGCCCTCGGCTATGAAATAACCGCGCAGGATAACACATCTATAAAGTTTATCCACAACGGCAAGACCGTGACATTTTACCCTTATAGCGGATGGGCGACCGGCGCAAGCATCAAAGATGGTAGAGGCTTGAAACATCTGCTATCATCACTGAAATCAAATCATCAACCAAATAAATAATTGCACTATGGCAGAAACAACCAACAAGAGTGCGGAAGTCGAAATCATCGGCGCAGCCGCAGAATCGTCAGAAAGCGAAATCGCACGTCTGACCGCAGAAAACAAAGAGCTGAAAGCTCGCGTAGAAACCCTTACACGCGACCGCGACCAGTATCTCAAGTGGTGGGGCGAAAGCAACTCGGAAAAGAACCGTCTGCTCAACGTCACAAAGTCACTTGTCGCATACAGCGGCCTCATCTAATCATCCCACTGTCGCCCGGTTGTATGTTGAAGCCGTGCAGCCGGGCGACCATTTAAATCCAAAATCAACTTAATCAAAGACCAGATATGAAAGCAAAAGAAATCATCGACAAGGAAGATAGAATGATGGCAAACATCCGCGAGCTTATCCCTAAAATTGTGGGCATACGCCTTGAAGCCCAGAAAGCTGCATCGTGGATAAATAAGTATGACGCGGAACTTGCCACCGCATCAGAAGAAATGTCGGAAGCAATCGATGCCCTTTATCGTGCGGAAACCGCAATGGGCAATGCGCATCAGTATCTTCTTGTGTCGCAATCTACCATTAAGCACGGTCTTGATGCGGAAGCGTAGCCGTTTATCATGGCCATGTGGAAAGAATTTACTATCTTTGCACCGCCATTCAAAGCTGGGAAGCTGACGGATGGCACTCAATAGGTCTTCATACTTTTGTTGACTTATTGGGTTATTGATTACAACGTGACCCCGGAAGCATCCGCTACCGGGGTCACACTTTTTTGCTCAAGGGGATGCCGGCGACCTGCTGCGCACAGGTCAATAAATCGCCATAGTCACGCCAAGACCATC
The DNA here is from genome assembly GCF_003024925.1 of Paramuribaculum intestinale. GTDB lineage: Bacteria > Bacteroidota > Bacteroidia > Bacteroidales > Muribaculaceae > Paramuribaculum > Paramuribaculum intestinale. Next base: position 233 of record NZ_PUED01000204.1, on the reverse strand, counting down.
AAGAGGCTAAATCCATCATCGCAACATCAGAAACGCGCCAGACGCGCCCAATAGGGCTTAAAGCGTTTACTTTTATTGCTATTAAGACCACATTAAAGCGAACTCTTTTATTATTATAATAAGGTGTAAGCCTACTTAAAGCATCTACTTTTATTAAGAAATGTTAAAAATAAGCGTTTACTTTAATTTTCTTGCCAAAAAATTTGGTAAATTAAAGTAAAAAACTTAAATTT
>NZ_PUED01000203.1 GCF_003024925.1 Paramuribaculum intestinale | reverse complement strand
CCGTAATAATCATAAATTTTATTACTTTGTTTGCTCCTTATCGTCGAAGCGATTGGAACTCTTTCGCCATCTCGATTTATAACATAATCACCTAATCTTACCCACTGCCATGATTCGGGGATGTCGAAAGGCGGGGTGAAGTTCTGATAGTGGGATTTATCACAATACAACAAATGGATACAACTCAATGAGTCATATCCATTTGTATATATCTAGGGGACGTAAAGAGCTGCAAACTCCTGACAGCGACGTTTATATAGTACTTGAACAGTATGTTGACACGATGGCGCTGTATGTCAGTCCATTTGTTCTGCGACATCATCAGAGTGTGTTTGCTGCGGGCCAGTATCTGGCGCATGGTCTCTCCGTTGGAGCACGTTACCGGCGGTTCGGACTTGTCGCGGTTGTTTTCCTCTGCGATGAGCTGTCGGCGAATGTCAATGCGTGGGTGGTTAAAACGTTGATATATAGATAAGTACAAATCTGATTCGTACAAGTGACGTGAATTTTCTACGTTTGTAAGTTGTTAACCATCTGCTACTTAAATCGTTACAAGCCGCATTTGCCTCACCTCGCGCTGATTTCATAGGTGTTCGGCGATTTTCAATTGCCAAGCCGACAACAGTGACTCAATGCAAGGGTAGTTATAACAATCCGATTATCAAAGGAATATCGCATCTTTGACTTTTCGCGACATACAGATGAGCGTACAAAACGGGACTATTCTGGTTTCGTTATGAATTTTTTGAGACTCTCATATTGCTCATATATGTCAGGAATCTGATATTCGTCATTGTGTATTGCTCCACGACTGAGTTCGATGTCTTTGATGACATTTTTGCAGTCTCCGGCTATGGTCCTATTCACACAATCTGTTGCGAATGTGGCTTTGATTTCGGGGATGAGTTCCTTCGCGTCTATGTCCATCAGATTGCTCATCACAAAACCGGCGAATGTGCCGTCACAAGCTCTCTGAACAGGAAGATTTGAAACCATATTGTTCAGAAGCCGTCGGAACACTTCGATAATTTCGCTACGTCTTTCCGGCTGATTGAAAATTATCATTGCCAGAGCATCAGGTGCTTGGGAACGGAGATAGGAATTCAGTCCCGGTTGACCCAGATACGCTTCTATTGCAGGGATATTATCCTTGCCACACGCATAGAGCGCCGGGTGTATTAGTTCCGGAGTCAGGTCGCCAAGATGATAGTCGGCAAACTCATCGGTCTGTCGCATAATCTCAAGAACTGCATCAAGACCCTTGTCGCTTTGAAGTTGGGCGAGAAGTATGAGCGAGTGCATAATAGCACTGTTGTTCCAACTCTCGATTGTATCATCATTGATACCTTTATATGTTTTGCCGATAGAATAGAGCATGACATTGCTGATGTCTTGTGCAGCTTCGTCTTTCGGCAGGGCAAGAATCCGGTCAATGACCTCGCGGGGCAGACAGCTGTAATTGTCAGGAGAAAGCAGCTCATCCGCTATAAACTGGTTCTTGACGGAAAGCGTCTGAGGATAATCGGGGTATTGATAGGTGTATTTTTCATCGGGATACCGATCGGATTCCTCTTTCATTTTAAGCATACCGTCCAGAGCCTTTTTTACGTCTTTTAAGGTGATGTCGGAGAAAGGAGATTCCTCGTCATCATCCTCGAAGTCCTCATTATCGACGTCTTCACCGTAAGGCATGACATATTCAAAATCATCGCCAAGGTTTTTCTTCAGTGTATGGTAATATGGCATTTCCTTTCTGTCAGGATTGACAACAAGAAAATGTTTGCCGTTTTTACCGAAATCATATTCAATCAGCGGTATGTCATCCGTATCCTCTTCCAGAATATATCCGGCCGGATCAAACTCTTTTGACGGTTTAATGCCACCTTCCTCAGCGAAAGCCATTGCTCCATAGATAATGTTGTGGGCTTCGTTGTAACTGATTTCTTCAAGTCCCATACCTTTCCTATAGTTGTTCAGGTACTCTTCAAAATCAGATGGAGTCATGTTTTCGTGATAACCGGCATCCTTCACACCCAGACAGAATGTATCGACGAGGAAAGAAGCCATAACCAGATTGCCGCTCGGACGCACTCGTGTGACTACGATATGTGCCATTCCGGATTCAAGCCAGTCAGGAGGAGCGATATAACATTTGCCAACTGGCAGGGTTCGCGCTTTTTCACGCATGAACCGATATGGAGAAAGTGCGGGCTGCTTTTGTCCCTTGCTGTTATTCTTGGATTTTTTCTTTGCCATGATAATCTTGAAATGTTGTTATAGTTGAAACAAATTTGAAAGAAAGATTGATTACCGTTCCATATAAATTTTCTAAAAGTAAGTCTTGACGGCGAAGAGGAATTGGTCGATGAAGATGCGTTTGAAGGCTGCGATATTGTTCTGCTCGTAGAACATCAGCATAGCCTTTTTGTATTCGATTGAATCCACTGTGCGGAATGAAATCGGGCAATGGCCGTTGGCGATTAGAATGCCGTTGCTCACAATTCTGGCTGTGCGTTTGTTGCCGTCGGTGAACGCCTGAATATAGCTGAGTAAAACGAGCGCGAGCAGAGCTTTCTCGAAGATGTTGCTCTTGCCGTTGATTAGTCGCACTGTATCTTCAAGTGCCTCACGAATCTGAAACTCATTGTCAAGCGGAGTGTAGTTTGTTCCAGTAATACCTACACGGCGGTGACGGATGTTTCTCTCAACACCTAATTCTTTTGTAAGTAACGCGTGAATCTCCTCGATACGAGCGACTGTCAAATCTTTAAGATAGTCCGGCACATCAAGAATAAAGTCGAGAGCATCCTTGTGATTGAGTAGCATCACGGCTTCCTCCTTGGTTTTTCCGCTTGCCGTTTGTTTCTCTTTCAGCAGTCTCTCCGTTTCCAGCAACGAATAAGTGTTGCCCTCTATCTGCGAAGATTTCCAAGACAGGTCGATTCCGAGACGTTCCATCTCTTTGCAATATTCTAACTCTGACATTTCCGAAAGGTGTTGACGGAAGAGTTGTTGTGCGTCATCAAGCCGTTGCAGTTCATCATCGGTGAATAAATCCACCTTTGGAAGAATTTCATTTATGAGCTCAAAATTGAACGATTCCTGCACCTGACGCTCGTCAACATCCTTGGCAAAGTATGTATCGAGGTTCAGCTCCATTGTCACATGAGCCTGAGGAGTAAGTCTATAACGAGTAGCCGGTCCACGACCTACAACCTCAATGTGTCCCTTGGCGACACCATCGGCAATCAATCGTTTGAGTGTTGCCGGACTTGGGGCATTGGTCAATGCCGAGCCGATCTCAGCACGTGATGCCTCCGGATTGTAGTGAAGAAACTGAAGGATTTCAATCTCTTGAGTCATATCTGATAAGTTTTATCGGCTCAAAATTACTAAAAATTATTGGATTATCGGCTCAATTCGAGCCGATTTTTGCCATGTTAGCACTTGATTTGAGCCGATATATTCATAGTGTCTATGAACTATGACTTCTTTGATGCTCGTTGACGGTGTTTCAGACTCAAATCTTGCAGATTGCGTCCGAGGGTATCCTCCTTGGCAATCAAAAGAAGATCGTCATCAAGTTGCAGAGCATAAAGAACACGGGCATAGATTCCGATTGAAACCGTAGGAGAGCCCTTCTCGATACGGTTCACAGTGATAGGCGAACAGGTCGCACGTTCAGCAACCTGCGCAATCGAGAGATTACGACGCAGCCGGGCGAGCTTAATCTGCTCGCCCAAAAGAGCCATTTTCTGCTCCAGTTTCCGGGGCAACTTAGTTCCCATAGTGTTCTTGGCCACTGCCTTTATTTTAAGAAGTGCAAAGTATCTAAACGGATAACTTTTCCACACTCAATCTATCTTTTAATACTGTAAACATAATAAAAATATTTATTATATGACAATGATTCGGTAAAATT
>NZ_PUED01000202.1 GCF_003024925.1 Paramuribaculum intestinale | reverse complement strand
CGGTCTGCAGGTAGCGGCCGTCGATGATTATATCGTCGATGCCCGACTGCGCTCCGAAACCTTCGGGCACACCCATCAGGGTGACCGGCATCTGGCGCCCGTCGTAGACAGCCAGGGCGCGTTCCTCCACCATTGGCATGGCGCACTCCACTCCGTCAACCCCGCGGATCAGGGCGGCAAGCGAATCGGCAGCGCCAATGACCTTGCCGCCGGCCGGCATCACGCGCAGCTCCGGGTCAAGCTTCGACAGACGCGAAGCCGCCAGATGCGAGAAACCGTTGAACACCGACAGCACGCACAGCGTGGCGGCAGTGGCGACAGCCACTCCGGCCACGGATATGCGCGATATGACGTTGACCGCGCCCATGCTCTTGCGCGAGAGCAGATAGCGCACGGCGATTCTCAATGATTCCATTGCAGCAGAATATGCTGACGATGATTGGCTACACCTACAACCGTCAGTCGGCCTCGGGCAACTCCTTTTCAGCTCCCTCAGCAGTAGTCGAGTCGAGCAGAGAGTCGATCTTCTCTATGTAGTCGAGCGAGTCGTCGAGATAGAACGCGAGTTCGGGTGTCTTGCGCAACTGATGCCGTACACGCTGCGCGAGTTCATAGCGCACGGTCTTCTGACTCTTGTTGATATTGTCGATCATCTCCTGAGCCTTTCCCGACGGGAATACCGACAGATATGCCTTGGCTATGCTGAGGTCGGGCGACACACGCACGGTGCTGACCGATATTATCACACCGTGGGTCTTGGCCGTCTGCTGACGGAATATCTCGCTCAGCTCCTTCTGGAGCAGGCGGGCGATCTTGGCTTGACGTGTTGATTCCATAATTGTCAGATTTATTCTTGAAACATTACATACGCCGGGCGAACGGCGTCCGGCCTTATTTTCTCAACAACCGCCGGAGGGGGTTGGCTCACTGCGGCAGCTGAAAAAAACATGGCGGTGTGTCAAAACATCGGTTTTTGACACACCGCCTGATATCTGTCGGAGCATGATTGAAGCCGCCATGAGTGCCGCCCTCACCGTGATGGCGGTGACGCGACGGCGGCCGCTATCACTCCGCTGCGGGAGTTTCGGCCGCGGGAGCCTCGGCTGCAGGAGCTGCCGCGTCGGCCGACGGCAGATTGGTGTCATAACCGACCGGAGCGGTCTGTTCTACCGGAGCGGTGGGATTGACACGCGAACCGGAGCGCTGCAGAGCCGTGGGCATGAAGAAAGCCGAAAGCACGGCCAGAACGGCAATAGCACCGGCCAGAGTCCATGTCATTTTCTCGATAAAACTGTTGGTGCGGCGCACGCCCATGATCTGATTGGAGCCTGCAAACGATGACGACAGGCCGCCGCCCTTCGACTTCTGGATCAATACCACTCCGATGAGCAGCACTGCCGCAATCAGAGTCAATACGATGAGAACTACGAACATAGTGTTGGTATTTATTTCTGTTTTAGATTATTATTCAGTATGAGTTTCTTCAGGAAACGCAATTGGTCTGCAAAGTAAATACTTTTTTCTGGAAAATTCAAACTTAATGTATGGATAATTTCATAAGCCTTTTCGTAGCGGCGCCTTTTGATGTAGATTTTCGCGAGACTCTCGCTGAGCATTGAGTCGGGGGGCGGAGCCTGCCGCGAAGCGGCGTGGCGCGGTGTCGACGGCCGGTTTTCAGGCTGACGCGAATCAGCTTCATCGGCTGCTTCCTCGTGGCCGTATTTATCGACAAAGGCGTCCATCAGACGATCCTGTTCGTCGGCTTCAGGCTCTTCACCGTCGTCCAGACGACTCTCCTCCTGTTCCTTGATCAGCACCTGCGAATAATCGGCCATGGGATTGAATATAAGTCTTTCGAGCAGAGCTTCCTCTGCCGGGTCGATAGTGCCGTAGGCGTTAAGAAACGTGTCTATGGCAGTTTCGGTGGTAGGAGTTTCGTCGCCGGGAGCCGGAGGATAGAACCCGTCGAACATGTGCCCCCGGTCGTCGGCCAGACGGAGCATAGCGGTGCGGTCGGCCATTCCGAGAGCCACACGCGCGGCGAGTATCTGCCGCGCGTCGGCATCGAGCCTGTCGGATCCGCGCTGAAGACGCATGGCCGCGGGGAGCACAAACCACGGATAGTCGGCGATGAGCCTGTCGGCAAGCCCGGCCGGCACTGCCTCACCCGAAGCCACAGCATCCATAAATCTGATGAGATTCTCGTCGGTTTCCATCACCAGTTGCCCAAAGTTGCGTTGAATATCTGTATGACAAGTTCGTCGGAAATCTCCTCGCACAGCTGATCCTGCACTTCGGTCAACATCTGCGACGAATCAAAATCGCGATATGCCGAGAATGTCTGGTCGATATCGTTTCCATCCTTCTTGCTGTCGGTGTACCGCACTCTGACGGTTATGGTCAGACGGGTCTTCGACGCGTAGGCATCCTCGTTGACAGCCTGCGGACTGAGCGAATAGCCTGTTATCTCGCCCTCCATCACCAGATCGGAATTGCCGTCGGTGGTCTGCAGACGCGTGTTGCGCTGCACATAGTCGAGAAGTTTGTTTTCGAAGGTCTGCTGCAGAGGCGGATAGACCAGTGCAGCACGGATCGGAAAATTGTCGATGCGCACCGTCTTGTAGACCGTGTAGTCAAGCGCGGCGCCATTGAGTTTGTAGCTTATGCGGCACGACGAGGCAAGCAGAAGCAGCAACGTCACAGCAAGCACTTCGGCGGCCATCATCCGACAACGGCGGGCTATATGTCGTAGGGATCTCTTCACGACTGCAAAGTTACGTCAAAATTCCCGCTCCCGCAAGCGTGAGACTCCGCGCTTGTTGCACAATCGAAAAAGATTAGCTACCTTTGCAGCCGCAAACGCCCAACGGGATGCTCGACCGAGCGCTCACCGGAACAATGCGATATGAAGTGGAAAAATTTGGCTGCTTGCAACCACTTGAAAAAATGCTAAAACCGCTACCTTCCATCATCTCCCCCACTGCGAATGGATGCCCGGCTTTAGCGCGACGCGACGCCCGGGCATAATTATTTATAAAAATGATGGAAAACAACCGACCGACAGAAACAGAACAGATCAGACAGGGACACTACCTGTTCACATCCGAATCAGTATCGGAAGGACACCCTGACAAGGTGGCCGACCAGATTTCCGATGCTATACTCGATGAATTCATCGCACAGGATCCGCAATCGAAGGTGGCCTGCGAAACGCTTGTCACCACCGGACAGGTTGTCGTGGCCGGCGAGGTGAAAAGCAACGCGAGCATTGATCTGACAGGCGTATGCCGCCGGATCATCGAAGAGATCGGCTACAACCGCAGCGAACTGAAATTTGACGCACAGGCCTGCGGGGTACTCTCGGCTCTCCACGAGCAGAGCGGCGACATAAACCGCGGTGTGGAACGTGCCAACGCCGCCGATCAGGGAGCCGGCGACCAGGGGATGATGTTCGGCTTCGCCTGCGACGAAACCGCCAACCTCATGCCGCTCGCCCTCGACCTAAGCCACGCGCTGCTGCGCGAGCTCGCGGCCATACGCAAGGAGGGAAGCACGATGACCTATCTGCGCCCCGACGCCAAGAGTCAGGTGACGGTAGAATATTCGGCCGAGGGACGCCCGGTGCGCATACACACCATCGTAATCTCCACTCAGCACGACGAATTCATCCAGCCCGCGCCCGGCATCAGCGCCGAAGAGGCCGACAAGCTTATGCTTCAGCAGATACGCCACGATGTAGCCACCATACTCATTCCCCGCGTAGTGGCGCAGCTTCCGGCCGACATTCAGGCCATGTTCGACGACAGCCTGATACTCCATGTCAATCCGACCGGCAAATTTGTCATAGGCGGCCCCCACGGCGACACCGGGCTTACCGGCCGCAAGATTGTAGTGGACACCTTCGGCGGACGCGGCGCACCCGGCCGA
>NZ_PUED01000201.1 GCF_003024925.1 Paramuribaculum intestinale | reverse complement strand
AGCCTATACGCCTACATATCCGAGGAGTGGAATAATTCTACTTGTGACACAACCCCATACCCGTTGAAGCATCTGGACTGTGGCGATATAACCGACGCAGGCGCAGATGATACTGATTATCTTGAGGAATGGTATATTGAAAACAACTAACCACTACCGCTATGAAGAAGATGTGTTTTTCAGAGCGTTTCGGTCTGCATGACGCTGTTCTTGAAGGCCGGAAAACGCATACAAGAAGAATGATACCACTGTCGGCACTTGCCAAAATCGAAGCCTTTCAGCGTGAATACTACGAGGCTACGCTTGACCGCCTTGACGGAATAGAATTGCTTGAGCAATACTATATCGTTGAAGAAAAGGGCAAATTGCCTTTCAAAGTCGGCGACATTGTAGCCGTGGCACAAAGGTATTGCTCCATCCTTGACGAACTTGAAGACCCCCAAAATTTCTGTTGCATGGGGCATTGGGAGTCTGCAAAAGGAAAACGTGCGCATTACGCCGGCTTTCTGCATCATCCCGGCTTTATGAACAAGATGTTTGTCGATGCCGAAGAAATGCCACACCAAATCAAAATCAAAAGGGTATGGTTTGAACACCTGCAAGACATATCTAACGAGGATTGTCTGAAAGAGGGCATCGATAAATGGACTGCGCAAGGGAAACGTTACTATGGTTTCTTTGATAACGATAAAGGCGTATTCTCGCATCATCCCACTCCACGCGATGCTTATGCCCATCTTATAGAGCGCATATCCGGCAAAGGAACTTGGGCGAGCAATCCCCTTGTTATAGCCTATGAATTTGAAAAGGTAAAGTAATGGGAAGATACACGGCAAATTGCAGATGTGGCGGTGTGGTAGTCATCAGAACCAACAACGCTTTTCGCGTACCGGAACTGCTTACAAAGCATGGATGGCGTTTAATCGACCCATACAAAAGCTCCTACGATATTAAAACCAACTGGCGATGCCCTATGTGCGCGGCAGCTTACGAAAGTCTAAAGAAAGGAAAACTGATATGAAAGAACGTGTATTTTGCGACCTTGAGGGTCTGGCAGGCGTAAGACGGCGTAAAGTCGGTGCATACGCTATTACGGAAGCCGATGCGTTGCAGATAAAGTCTATACTTGAAAGTAAACACGCTTGCACATCCGCAGGCAGTTATGGCGCAATCAATATCTGGAAGACTGATGCCGGCGAAATTCGCGGCGAAGCCATGCAGAACCTTTGCTCCCTTGAAGTGTGCATCTTCGCCACCTACGCAAAAGCCGCAGAATGGGCGCAGAAATGGCTTGACAGGATAAACGGCAGAGATATAGTGGAAACGTCTTTTGACGAACCTAACTACGCTTTTAAGCGCGACGTGGAACGTATTATGATGGCTTCGCGTAAGAATATGCTTGATGCTTTCTGTACGGCGGTCTGCAACAACTGGCAGAACCATGACGGCAACGGCAACCCATGCCCTCGGAACTGCTGCCCTAAATTCAACAAATTCGTAGAGCTGATAAAGACCACGCCTATACGTGGACTGGAAACAACCGAAGCCAAAGAAGCTGTAAACAAATACATCAACGACAATGAACCCAGAAAGTGAAGAAATCCGTAAAACGGCCATCAATAACCTTTTGAACGCCGACTCTTTTGTCTGCGTCACGATAAAGAACGGAAGCCTGAATATGGCAAATCTGACCAATCCGGAACGCCTCGGAATAATGCTGCTTGAAATCATGCGCAGCAATCCGGCTTTCGCCAATAGCGTCAATCTTGCTGCCCTCGCCTATGCGCAGGAACAACTACACCATAACACAAACCTAAATCAGCAATAATCAGTATTTAATAAGGCTTTTGTTTGGTGGGATAAAAGTAATTACTTAACTTTGCACCTATAAAGACAAACCAAAAACTTATAACAGTTGAAAAAGAAAATCTACATCTCCCTCCCGATAAGCGGGCGTGACCTTGAGGCAGTGAAACAACGTGCTAACTACATCAAGGAATCGGTTATTGCGGATGATTATGAGGGCGTAACGCCCTTTGACATCTGCCCGGATAGCACGTTGCCGTATTCTGAACTTATGGGGCGCGACATTGCCGGCTTAATGGAGTGTGATGGTGTCTTGTTTGATTTCGACTGGAACGAGTCAAAGGGTTGTCGCATTGAGATGGCGGTGGCTCGCAACTGCAATATCCCCGTCTATAAACTCGCCGATGAAAGGGTTGTGGAAGATGCCGACACACGGCTTTTCACAATCACACTGAATAAGCGTCAGCTTGAATTGTTATCCGAGGCATCCGACTGCCATTCACGGAATACTTGCGGCCAGTTGGATGTAGGTCTTGAAGAAGTCATTGAAAAGGCTATCACAAGAACATACAGCACCGCCGATTTTGACAAACGCCATGAAATAAGCGAAAAGGTCAAGACACTCCTGCGCGAAGTCAAATCCCTTGCGTGGAATTTAGGCCCCGGAAGCAATAAAGGCGTGAAATACGATGATGGAGCTGACATCCTTTTCGACATCCATCAGGTAATCCGTCATCACTTATGGAAGATTAAACCCGAACCGAAATATCATTATACCAATGATGCGGCAGAGGCTATAATCTTCGGAAGTCAACCGGCAATAACCATCAAGACCCTCGCAAGAAATGAATGACAATGTTATCGTAATCGCCGATGTCAGCTCGTCATATTTCTCGGTGGCGCGTTACAGCGGTGGCATAAAGTATAACGGAACGGTTTACATCTATTGCCGTGAACGTGATATTCTGGTAAGAGAAGACTGGGAGAAGTTCTACCGCAAATTACCGTGGGAAACTTTCATCACGGCAGTCAAGACCGGCAAGAAACCCGAACTACCGAAAAAGCCTGCAAGGGTTAAGGCTCAGAGAAAAGAACAACCCGATAATCAACCATCATTATTTGACTAATGGACTTACTGAATCTTATACTCAAGCGGAAGAAATACCGCATGATAACGCTGCACACGATTAACGACGAGCCGATATTCGTTGTAGAGGTGCGCGGTCTGCTATTCTGGCACGTGGTAAAGTCGTTTGAAAGCGACGATGCCGTTTATGCGCGGAACTGCGCCGAGGAGCTTCTGGATACGCTTAACGAGGAAATCCTTTAGCCGATGCCACCGAAGAAAAAGAATCAGACCGTCATCCATGAATTTGCGTGTGAAATTTTCCCACGGAAATTGTGGATAGTCAAGAAGCCGCCACATGGGTATCTGGAGAAGCATTTTCAGACCGCCGACGGCGAAAAGCTCCACGAATATGATGTTGAAGATGCAAAGGCTGTCACTTACAAGGAAATTTACAACATCGACACCGACAAGCTCGGCATCCTGATTGTCTTGCTTGAAAGCAACATCACCGTTTCGGACTGCGCCCATGAAGCTACGCACTTTGCAATGGAAATGTATGCGGCTATTGGCGAAGAAGTCAGCACCAAGCATCAGGAAGTCATGGCGTACCTTGTAGGCTACGCCACCGACTGCATCTATCAAGTAGTTACCAACAAATTCAGACCAATGTTCGATGGAAGCCGAGAAATATCCTAATCCGCAGTTGCCGACACTCGCCATACATTATCAGTTGGGCGACTGGGTACGCGAATATTCATCTATAACCGGAAAGGAATCGCCGGCGATGTATGTCGTGGCCATGTTCAAGGATGTGCTATATCTTGAAATAGACCCCGAACAGGGCGACCCCTTTGAGGTTGATTATGAAGATGTGCGGCCTATCCCACTGACCAAAGAATTTCTCGTTGAAAGGGATATTTACGGAAAGCGCATTGTCAACGATGAACACGGCATAGAGGAAACAATACCCGGTGTTGCATCCAAATGGGATTTGAACGACTGGGTTGACATTCACAAGTATAAAGACAAGTTCATTGCCAAATACCACGGAAGAGGCGATGAGTATCTTCACGTGGTC
>NZ_PUED01000200.1 GCF_003024925.1 Paramuribaculum intestinale | reverse complement strand
TCATAGCCCCATGAGGGTCCCCATCCCCATGACCATGACGGACCCCATGCCCACGAAGGACCATACCAGGGGGAGTGCCATCCGGGACCGTACCACGGTGAATACCAGCCGTTCCAGTAGCCGCCCCAGGGATAGCCCCCGTAGCAGTAGCCCGGGGTGTTGAGGTAGATGTTCACCTCGGCCGGCTCGGCATAGTAGAGCTGTTCGAGATCATCGTCGCCCGAGGCTGTCACTATGGCGGGGTTGTAATAGCGCTCGATGCGGCGGGTGTTGGCAAACTGCTCGTACTCCTTGGCGCTCATCGTGATGGTGTCCGACGGTGTCTTGCTCTTGCCGAACACTCCGCGGCGGTTGTATTCGTCGACAGAGCGGTCCGACGTGCCTTCGGCTTCGTAGGTGTCGGCGGCTGGATATTCCTCCACAGGATACAGTATCACTGCGTTGGCCTGCCGCTGCTGTTGCTGCTTTTTGAGCTTCTTGGCGGCTTCTATGTTTTTGTCCTTGTCCTTCGAGGGGTTGAAGTATATGTCGTCGTCGAAATTCACTTGGGCCGACGCACAGGCCAGCGGAGCCGCTGCGATAAGCGCCGCCAGAAGACTTTTTGTGATGTTTGCCATAAGTTCGGTCGTTTTTTGTGTTGATAGATTGATTTGTCTGTTATGACTGCAAAGATAGCACTTGGTTTAACAGTCAGCGCTGCGTATATGTCGCTTTTATCGCTATCTAACCACAAAAGTAGTGATTTCTGCCAATTCCACGCCTTTTACAGGCCTGTGTTAGCCGTTTTTAACATATAGCCGGCATCCTCGCGGCATTGCCTGACGGGGATACCGGCTTGTCAGTTGTCGATTCGGCACGGATACAGTTGGCTGATCAGTTGCGCGTCGGTTTCATGTCGTAGCTCACCATCGCTATCGAGAAACCCCAGTAGATGAAGGCCAGCGAGGTCAGGAAACTGGTCATCATCATGTCCTGTACCCATCCGGCTTCGATGAAGAAGAAGCCTATGATCATCAGCAGTATGCCGTTGATCAGGTAGAGCCACCAGTAGCGGCGGTCGCGCTGGCTGACGGAGCTGATGATGGCGCTGATGCCCCAGTAGAGGAAGATGATGGCTATGAAGTAGGGGAACACGGCTTCGGAGAGCACCACGCTCCTGACGAGCATGAAGCCGATGAACATGTCGATGATGCCTCCTGCGAGCCACCAGCCCCAGCCGCGGCCGTGGTTGGGGCCTGCGGCCACACAAAGCTGCACGATGCCGGCCAGCACCAGAAGCCATCCGAAGAGCTGAGAGGCTATGGCAAAGCCGCTTACAGGCCATATCCAGTAGGCGAATCCGCAGATCACCATCAGGATGCCTACAGTGAGCACTACCCACCAGTAACGGGTGCGCCCCCAGAAAGATAGATTGAAGTTTTTCATAATTCTGACGGATTAAAGTTTGTTTTGATATTATAACACGATATGCTGGCAAAAGTTGTGCGTGGGCGACGACACCTGCCCGGAGAGAGTATGGATTTTCAGCTTTGAGTCTTACTTATTAACTTTGTGGTCGGAAACACAACGACAACGACCCCCGCAGTAAACCCCCACGGGTAGCTGATGGGTCTGATATTTGAGAGTTACTTACAGATCATGATATACCCCGATAGATTCGAACACAAGATAGGATTTACGGCCGTACGCCAGCGTGTGGCCGAGCTGTGTGCCTGCGATGCCTCGCGTGCCATGGTCGAGGCTATGGCATTCTCGGCTTCGGCCGATGAGGTGCGTGCCCGTCTGCAGCCTGCCCACGAGATGCTGCGCCTGCTCCGCGCCGGCGAGATGCCGCCGCTCGACGGGCTCGGAAATCCGGACGAGGTGCTCAAGGCCATACGCCTGCCGGGCACGTTTGCGCCGGCGGCCGAGATGCTGTCGCTCCGCAGGGCGCTTGCCGTAGTGGCCGATACGGCCGATTTCTTCGCCGCCAGGCGCGACGAGGAGGGGCGATCGCCCCTCCCTGCGCTCGATGCCATCGCATGCCGGATAGGCACCGTCAGAAACGAGGCTGCGGCGATCGACCGTGTGATGGACCGCTACGGGGAGATTCTCGACAATGCTTCGCCGGAGCTGGCGGCCATACGACGGCAGTTGTCGGCAATGTCGGGGTCGGTCAACTCGGCCATGCGAAGGGTCATGGCCAGGGCGGTGGCCGACGGGGTGTTGGAGGCCGATGCGGCTCCGGCCATGCGCGACGGACGTCTGGTCATACCTGTCGCGCCGATGAACAAGCGACGTATCTCAGGCATAGTCCACGATGAGAGTGCCTCGGGCAAGACGGTGTTCATAGAGCCGGCCGAGGTGGTGGAGGCCAACAACCGCATACGGGAGCTGCAGATGGAGGAGCGCCGCGAGATCACACGCATACTCATCCGTCTGGCCGACGGGCTGAGGCCGTCGATACCCTTGATCGAGGAGTCGGTCGAGGTGGTGGCAAGGCTCGATTTCGTGAGAGCCAAGGCGCGCTACGCGGTAGAGACCGACGCCTGTATGCCGTCGCTCTCCGACGGGCCGGAACTGGAATGGTATCATGCGTGTCATCCCGAACTGCTGCTGTCGCTGCGGCGTCAGGGGCGCGAGATTGTGCCGCTCGACATTGTGCTGACTCCCGGAGCGCGTCTGCTGGTGATATCGGGACCCAACGCGGGCGGCAAGTCGGTGTGTCTGAAGACGGTCGGAGTGTTGCAGTACATGCTGCAGTGCGGACTGCTTCCGCCGGTTCACGACAATTCGCATTTCGGCATTTTCTCCGACATCTTCGTGGATATCGGCGACGACCAGTCGATAGAGGACGATCTGTCGACCTACAGTTCGCATCTGCGCAACATGAAGACCATCGTCGGCAACGGACGACCCGGATCGCTGGTGCTCATCGACGAGTTCGGAGGGGGCACAGAGCCGCAGATCGGAGGAGCGATCGCACAGGCGATACTCCACCGCTTCGTCGATCTCGGACTTTGGGGCGTGGTGACCACCCATTATCAGAATCTCAAGCACTTCGCCGAGGATACCGACGGGCTTGTCAACGGCTCGATGCTCTACGACCGTCATCTGATGCAGCCGCTGTTCAGGCTCTCTATCGGCAATCCCGGCAGCTCGTTCGCTGTGGAGATCGCGCGCAAGACCGGACTGCCGCAGGAGATCATCCGCGAAGCCGAGGAGATAGTGGGCAGCGACTATGTGAATCTCGACAAATATCTGCTCGATATTGCGCGCGACAGAAAATACTGGGAAAACAAGCGCATGGCCATCCGCCAGAAGGAGAAGAAGCTTGAGGAAACCCTGAGGCGTTACGAGGAGGAGGCCGAAACGCTCCGCTCGCAGCGGCGCGAGATCATTGGCGAGGCGCGTCAGGAGGCCAGAAAGATACTCGAAGGAAGCAATGCGGCCATAGAGCGCACCATACGCACGATCCGCGAGGCGCAGGCCGACAGGGAACGGACGCAGGAGGCTCGCCGCAAGCTTGAGCAGGAGCGACGTCAGATGGAGTCGGCCAAGGGCGTCGGATCGGGCGGCAACGAGCTGCTGCGGCGAGCGCCAAAGGCTAAGAAGCCGAAGCCTGAGGCTCCGCCGGCCGGCGCTGCCTCGCGGCCGATAGCCGTGGGCGACGCCGTGAAGCTCGATGGAGAGGGCACGCCCGGACGTGTGCTCGAAGTGTCGGGAAAGCGTGCCACGGTGGTGTTCGGTATGCTTAAGACCACGGTCGACACGGCGCGTCTGCGCCACACGGCGGCCGATCCCGACCGCGCCCCGTCACGCCCGGCGTCGTTCGTCAGCACCGCCACGGCCGACGATCTCCGCGACCGTCAGCTCAGCTTCAAGCGCGACATCGATGTCAGGGGAATGCGTGTCGACGAGGCGCTCCAGGCCATAACCTACTTTATCGACGATGCAGCTGTAGATTATACAAAT
>NZ_PUED01000020.1 GCF_003024925.1 Paramuribaculum intestinale | reverse complement strand
GATGAATGCTTCCGGCAGATTGACAAGTCCAACACCAACCGCATCGGATATTTCCATCAAAACCTATTCCGATATGCCGGCAACGGATGGGTTGTACCTTCGGCGGGATTTGATGTGGAAAACGATGAACTGCATATCTACGTCGAGATGAAGAACAAGCACAACACCATGAATTCCGCTTCATCTCAGAAAACATATATGAAAATGCAAGGGAAGCTGTTGGACGATGACGAAGCGACCTGTTACCTTGTCGAAATAATTTCCAAACGTTCCCGCGACGATGCCTGGAAAGTTTCACTCGATGGCAAACCACGTGAGCACAAAAAGATCCGTAGAATGTCAATTGACAAGTTCTATGCTCTTGTATTCGGCGTTGAAGACGCCTTCTTCAGATTGTGTGCTGCACTGCCCCGAATCATTGAGGATGTAGTCAATGACAACCCCGCTCTTGCTCTCAAAAACACCGTGTACGAAGAACTCACAAAAGAGCATGCCGACATTCTCGCCAGTCTGTACATTCTCGCATTCAAGACATATGAGGGATTTGACAAACTCAACAACAAATGACCCGGGATACTCATATATCACTGAATAATTTCGCCGACATTATGGGCGTTTCACGTGCCACCGTTGACAAATGGATTGCCAACGGCAAATGTGTAGCCCGTATTGACGAGCATAATCAGAAGTATCTGATCGTTTCAGAACTTTCTTCATTTCCAGAAATTTCAGCGATGCTTAACAATATCTGGGACGAGGAAAACGAGGTTGTGCCCCGCAGAACTTTCACATCAATCGAGCTATTCGCAGGGGGAGGGGGGCTTGCATTGGGCATGCACAAGGCCGGCTTCAAGCATTTGCTGCTTAATGAGTATGACAAGGATGCTTGCGCTACACTTCAAAAGAACATGCCGGACTGGAATGTGGTCAAGGGTGATATCCATGACATCGACTTCACTCCATATCATGGCAAGGTCGACTTACTGACCGGAGGTTTCCCTTGTCAGGCATTCTCTTATGCCGGTAAAAGGCTTGGATTTGAAGAAACCCGAGGCACTCTTTTCTTTGAATTGGCTCGTGCGGTCAAAGAAATACAGCCAAAAGTATTCATGGCCGAGAATGTGAAAGGATTGCTGGAACATGACAATGGACGCACTATCGAAACCATTAAATCTGTCATAGCTGAACTTGGCTACACCCTGATCGAGCCACGTGTACTCCGCGCCATTCAATATAATGTCCCACAAAAAAGAGAGCGACTTATTCTCATTGCAATTCGGTATGATATAGCTCCACATGTCAACTTCAAATGGCCATCGGTATGCGGTCAACTGCGCACTCTTCGTGACGCTTTTTTTCATGGTGATCTTTATGACTGCGACGTGCCTGAAAGCGAAGGACAAAAATATCCGGCGGCAAAAGAAAAAGTAATGAAACTTGTGCCGGAGGGAGGAGACTGGAGAGATCTGCCCGACGATATAGCTAAAGAATACATGAAGGGCAGCTATCATCTTGGAGGCGGCAAAACAGGGATGGCACGACGCCTCTCCATGGACGAAGCCAGCCTGACCCTTACCTGCGCTCCGGCTCAAAAACAGACCGAAAGGTGTCATCCTACAGAAACACGGCCATTAACCGTCCGTGAATATGCACGAATACAGACATTTCCCGACGACTGGGAGTTTTGTGGCTCTCTTTCTGCAAAATACAAACAGATCGGAAATGCTGTTCCAGTCAATTTATCCTGGGCTATCGGTCGTGCTGTCATGCGACTGTTCAATCAAATTGACATCATTATGCCTCAGAACTCAACAGAGGAGCCACATCAGTCATACCAGCCGGTCAGGAAATTGTACGGCATATTTGAAGGACTGGCTTGTGATCCGCCAGAACCCTATACAAATGATTAGATAAAATTTCATCGATCCTAAATGCAGCTATGGACCGCAGAATAAGCTTGCGCGGGTTTCATGTGCGGAGCGTGAGGTTTTTGGGATTTTTTTTGGAAGATTGGGGGTGATTGGAGGAATTTCACTACATTTGTGTTTTGCAAACCATCTCGCAACAGCGACTATTCCGATAATGAACATGACTTTCGCTCAACAGTGCAACAGGATATTCGATGAGACAGTGGCTCTCTACCATCTCACCGACGATGTGGATTTCAAGCCGCAGAATCCTTATTCCGCCAATGATCCGGCACACACTCTGTTTGCCAAAAACTGGATCGATGCCGTGCAGTGGCATCTGGAGGATATAATCCGTGATCCGGAGATCGATCCGGTGGAGGCTCTGGCTCTCAAACGCCGTATAGACCGATCCAATCAGGAGCGCACCGATATGGTGGAGGAGATCGACACGTATTTTCTTGAGAAATATGCCGGAGTGACACCGCTTCCCGACGCGTCGATCAACACCGAGAGCCCCGCATGGGCAATAGACCGGCTGTCGATCCTCGCTCTGAAAATATACCACATGAAGGCCGAAACGGAGCGCACCGACGCTTCGGAACAGCATCTGGCCAAGTGCCGTGCGAAGCTCGACGTGCTTCTCACCCAGCGCGAGGATCTGACGGCGGCCATAGACCGTCTGATCGACGATATTGCCGCCGGTCGGAAGTTCATGAAGGTCTACCGGCAGATGAAGATGTACAACGATCCGTCGACCAATCCGGTGCTCTATGCCGGCAAATAAAGCCGACCGCCATACCGTAGGCCGGTGCGTGCTGGCCGTGCGCTTCTCAGCGCTTGGCGATGTGGCGATGGCCGTCGGTCCGCTCTACGATGCGTGCAGGTCAAATCCCGACGTGCGCTTTGTGTTTCTGACCAAGGCTCCCACAGCACGTCTGCTGCTCGAAACTCCGCCCAATCTCACGGTGGTCGGAGCCGACATGAAGCACCAGTACAGCGGTACGGCCGGAATGATCAGGCTGCTCCGAGAGCTTCACCGCGAGCATGGTTTCACCGACATGGCCGATCTTCACGACGTGCTGCGGACCCGTCTGGCAGCCGTATTCTGCCACCTTCACGGCATCAGAGTGAGCCGTATCCGCAAGGGGCGCCGCGAGAAAGCGCGTCTGGTAGCCGACTTTTCGGAATATCCTGCACCACTCACCGCCACCGACCGACGCTACCGCGACGTGCTGGAGCGCCTCGGACTGAAGCTTTCGGGTGAGCCGGTCAGGTTTTTCAAGGGGGGTGCTGACCCGTCGGCATTCGCCGCCGCAAGCCCCGACAAAGCCGAAGGCGAGCGATGGATAGGGATAGCCCCGTTTGCAGCCCATCAGGCCAAGATCTACCCTGAGGAAAAGATGAAACGGGTGATCGCATCGCTGTCGGAAGATCCGTCGACAAGGATCTTCCTTTTCGGCGGAGGCGAGGAGGAGAAGCTGATTCTGGGTCGGTGGAGCGAGGAGTTTCCGCGAGTCACAAGCATGGCACGCGAGCGCTTCGGTTTCCGGACCGAAATGGCCGTGATGAGCCGGCTCGACGTCATGGTGGCCATGGATTCGGGCAATATGCAACTGGCCGCCCTTACAGGAGTGCCCACGGTGACGGTGTGGGGAGCGACCCACCCTTCAATGGGGTTCACGCCCTGCGGCTTCGATCCGTCGCTTGCCGTACAGACACCGATGGCGTGCCGCCCATGCTCGGTGTTCGGCAACCGGCCCTGCCGCACATCAGACTATCGCTGCATGACTTCGATAACCCCCGAAGAGATCATATCACGAGTAAGAGAAACAATCAGCAAGTAAGAGTATGTTTGATTTTTTACAAAATCCTCTTTGAGTGAACAGAAGTGAAATTCAAACATACTCTAAAAACCCTACAGCCAATTGGAAGAAGATTTCGACATACGCGCCGCCCGACAGGCGGCTTCCGACCGCGACGGCGATATCGAGAAAGCCCTGCGCCCATCGCAGTTTGAGGCTTTCGCCGGACAGGACGGCATAGTGGACAATCTGAAAGTGTTTGTGGCAGCCGCCCGTATGCGCGGCGAAGCTCTCGACCACCTGCTTCTGCACGGTCCTCCCGGGCTGGGCAAGACCACACTGTCGGCAATCATAGCCAACGAACTCGGCGTGGGCTTCAAGGTCACTTCCGGACCGGTGCTCGACAAACCGGGTGATCTGGCCGGCATACTAACCTCTCTGGAGGAAAACGACGTGCTGTTTATCGACGAGATCCATCGCCTGAGCCCCGTCGTCGAGGAGTATCTCTACTCCGCGATGGAGGATTACCGCATCGACATAATGATCGACAAGGGTCCCGGCGCGCGGTCGGTGCAACTCACCCTGTCGCCGTTCACCCTCATCGGCGCCACTACCCGAAGCGGCCTGCTGACCTCGCCGCTCCGCGCCCGCTTCGGCATCAACTGCCATCTGGAGTATTACGACCATCAGGTGTTGCAGCGTATCATACTTCGTTCGGCACGCCTGCTCGGAGTGGAGTGCACCCCCGAGGCCGCCGACGAAATAGCTCTGCGAAGCCGTGGCACGCCGCGCGTGGCCAACGCGCTGCTGCGACGGGTGCGCGATTTCGCCCAGGTGAAGGGCAACGGGCGCATCGATCCCGAAATAGCCCGCTACTCGCTTGAAGCACTCAACATCGACAAGCACGGCCTCGACGAGATCGACAACAAGATCCTCACCACGATAATCACAAAATTCAACGGCGGCCCTGTGGGTCTCGGCACCATCGCCACCGCCCTGGGTGAAGACGCCGGCACGATAGAGGAGGTCTACGAACCGTTCCTGATCAAGGAAGGATTCATCAACCGCACTCCGCGCGGCCGTGAAGTGACCGATCTTGCCTACCGGCATCTCGGCCACATACGCAACCGACGGCCAACCGACGAGCCGTCGCTATTCTGAACAACAACGCTAACACCCCTACAGCCTTGCCTTCACTAAAGTCGCTCGCAAAAGATACGGCCGTCTACGGCCTCAGCAGCATCATCGGCCGTTTTCTCAACTGGCTTCTGGTGCCGCTCTACACCATCACGTTCGCCGAGGCGCAATACGGCACCGTGAGCTTCATCTACGCATGGGTGGCGCTGACGCTCGCCCTGTTGATCTACGGCATGGAAACCGGTTTTTTCCGGTTTGCCAACCACGATCGCTATCCCGATCCGCATGTGGTCTACTCCACTACCATGACCTCGATAGCCTGCAGCTCGACTCTGTTCGTCATTCTGGTCATGGCCTCCATGCCGTGGCTGTCGGGCGCCATGCACTGCCCCGACCACCCCGAATATGTGGCCATGATGGCCGTCACCGTGGCAGTGGACGCGTTCACGTCCATACCATTCAGCTGGCTTCGCTACCGTCACCGCCCGATACGCTTCGCCACCGTGAAACTGATCGGCATCGGGATGAACATCGGGCTGAATCTGTTCTTCATACTCCTCTGCCCGGCTCTCTACCGCAGCTGGCCCGATGCCGTATCGGCGTTTTATTCACCCACCTTCGGCATAGGCTACATATTCCTCTCCAACCTGATAGCCACACTGGTCACACTGGTGATACTCATACCCGACTTCACCGGATTCAGGTGGCGGTTTGACCGCACTCTGTGGCGCGAGATGCTGTCGTATTCGGCTCCCCTGCTCGTGCTCGGACTCGCCGGCATCATGAACCAGAACCTCGACAAGATTCTTCTTCCGGCACTGATATCCGATCCGGCCGAAGGCATGAGGCAGCTCGGTATATACAGCGCCAACTACAAGATAGCGATCGTGATGGTGATGTTCACTCAGGCATTCCGCTTTGCCTACGAGCCTTTTATTTTCGCCCAGAACCGCACCGACAAAAACGATCCAGACAAATACCGTCCATTCAGAGTGGCGATGCTCTATTTCGTGATATTCTCTATGGTGATATTTCTCGGCGTGATGTTTTATCTCGACATACTCCGCTACTTCATAGGGCGCGAATACTTCTCCGGGCTTAAGGTTGTGCCGATAATAATGCTTGCCGAGTTTTTCTTCGGGGTATTCTTCAACCTCTCGCTCTGGTACAAGCTCACCGACCGCACCATATGGGGCACATATTTCTCGCTGACGGGCCTTGCGGTGACCCTGCTGATGAACTACCTTCTTGTGCCGTCGATCGGCTATATGGGGTGTGCCTGGGCCGCTCTGACATGCTACGGAGTGATGATGGTACTATCCTACGTCACCGGACGCATAAAACATCCAATCGGCTACCGGCTCGGCCCGCTGCTGACGTATTTCTTTCTCGCTCTCGCGCTCTACGGTTCGGCAGTCGTGCTGACCACCGGCAATCCTTGGATCGACTATACGCTGCGCACAGCCCTGTTGCTCGGCTACATCGCTTTCGCTGCCCGGCGCGAGAACTGCTTCGGACTGCGACGACACCGCGTCAAAACCGCCTGAACACACCTGAAAAATCCGTATTATGGCAAAATTTCAGATCGATATACTCGGATGCGGATCGGCCACTCCCTCGGTGCGCCACAATCCTTCGGGACAGATAATCAACTTCCGCGACAGGCTTATGATGGTTGACTGCGGCGAAGGCTCTCAACTGGCCATGAGGCGGATGGGCATAGGCTTCAACCGCCTGGAGCACATCTTCATCAGCCATCTTCACGGCGACCATTGCCTTGGACTACCGGGACTGCTGTCGACCATGGCTCTTCACGACAAGGGAGGCCGGATACGCCTGACGCTTCCGCAGGAAGGGCTCGACCGGATGCGCGACATCATCAGTTTCTTCTGCCCGGATTCACCCTTTGAGATCGAATATCAAGGCGTAGGAAACGAGCCCTGCATCGTGGCCGATGACCATGCCATGACCGTAGAGGCCTTTCAGCTCAAGCACCGCGTGCCGTGTCTGGGCTATATATTCAGGGAAAATCCCAAACCACGGCATCTGCGCGGCGACATGATCAAGTTTTTCGGCATTCCGATAGCCGACCTCCACGCCGTCAAACAGGGAGCCGACTGGACAGCGCCAGACGGACGTGTGATAGCCAACGAGCGTCTGACTACAGATCCCGAGCCGTCGGTCAGCTACGCTTACTGTTCGGACACGATGTTCTCGCCGGCAGTGGCCGAAGCCGTAAAGGGGGTCGACGTGATATATCACGAAGCCACCTACGACGACTCGCTTGCCGAACAGGCTCGCCGCCGCGGACACTCCACCGCCCGTGAAGCCGGCAAAATAGCACGCATGGCTGGAGCCAAACGCCTGATCATAGGGCATTATTCCAACCGATACACATCCACGGAACTGCTGCTGCGCCAGGCGCGCGAAGAGTTTGAAAACGTCACCGCAGCCGACGAAGGGATGAAAATAGATCTGTTATGAACAATACAACGGCAATCAACGACGACGAGCGCTATATGCGCATGGCTCTTGACGAAGCGCACCGCGCTCTCGAAGAGGACGAAGTGCCTATAGGCGCAGTGGTGATATGCAAAGGCACTGTAGTAGGGCGCGGCCATAATCTGACGGAGGCACTCTCGGATGTCACCGCCCACGCCGAGATGCAGGCCATAACCGCTGCCGCCCAGACTTTAGGCGGCAAATACCTGACCGACTGCACCCTATACGTCACAGTCGAACCGTGTGTGATGTGCGCCGGAGCGATCGGATGGAGTCAGCTGCCCAGGATCGTCTACGGCGCTTCCGATCCGAAGCGCGGCTACAGCCGGCTTGGCGGCAATCCTTTCCATCCCAAAGCCACTGTCAAGGCGGGAGTGCTCGCCGACGAGTGCAGCGCGCTCATGAAGGAGTTCTTTGCCGGAAAACGCTAATTCAGGCGCCGGCAGGCTGCACGATGACCGTCTGATCGGCTGTGACCTCAAGGCGTGTAGGCAGGCTCACCTGCAACGGCAGATTATGGTCGACATGCCCCACCGGCACACCGAACGCCACCGGATAGGAATAATCGGCCACCATAGAGCTGATCATCGCCTCCATGGATCGTCCGTCGACCTCCGGAGCGTAGTCGGTGAACGCACCCACAATAAGCCCTTTGATGCGCGACAGCGCTCCGCTCAGACGCAACTGGTAGAGTATGCGCTCCGTCTTGTAGACCGGCTCGGCGATGTCCTCAATGAAGAGGATAGTGTCGGGCAGAATGGTGTCAAACGGTGTCGCCACCAGATCGGCTATCACAGCGAGATTTCCGCCGACAAGCGGCGCCACGGCCGTGCCCTGACGGTTGAGCGGAGATGGTGGAATAGAATAGAGCTGCGGCTCGCCGGCCAGTATTTCAAACAACGCCTGCGCATCGTCGTCGCGCCCCTTCAGCGTGGTCAGATGCTTGGCCATGGGTGCATGGATTGAAACTATGCCGTGGCGGTGCATCAGAGCGTGAAGCGCGCTGATATCGCTGTAGCCTATGATCCACTTGGGATTTTCGCGCAGCGGAAGCCGGTCAAGATCCTCAAGCAGATGAACCGCGCCGTAACCGCCGCGCGAGCAAAGGATAGCCTTCACCGACGAATCGAGCAGCGCCTGCCGCAGATCGTCGAAACGCTCCTGAGGTGTGCCGCTGTAGGTGCGCCACCGGCCGAGAGCGTGCGGCGTGACAAACGGACGGTATCCGGCATCCTGCAACACCTGCATGGCCTTGTAGACAAACTCCGGCTTGATGATTCCGGCCGGCGAGAGTATGGCTATACGGTCGCCCGGACGCAGAGGTTCAGGCACTATCAGAGGGCGGTCACTTTCCATAATATTCTCCATAATCAGCTTACCAAAACGTTGATACCGGCCTCACGTATGTGCGAGGCGATGCGTTCAAGCTCATCGCGCTCCACTTTTACGAGCGCCTGTTCGGGCGTGCGGCGGTCAATGGAATACAGCATCACCTCCCTCGGACGTATCGTGCGATAGGCCTCGACAAGCGCCTCGATCTCGTTGTCGACGGTATTGTCGACCGTGCGGCCTTCGTGGCTTCCGCGCAGTATCATGGTCTGGACGATGCACTGCGGAGCGAACGACGCTATCTGACCGATGACCTGCTCCGAGGTGAAATCGGGCGATCCCGGACGGTCTATGAGCCTCATGGTTTCAGTTACGGCACTGTCAAGTTTAAGAATATTGTTGTCGACACGCCTGAGCGCCCTGTCCACCCCCGGATCGGCAAGGCGCGTGGCATTGCTCAGCACACTGATCTTCACTTCAGGGAAATAACGATCGCGGAGAGCTATGGTATCGTCGATCACGCCCTCGAATTCGGGATGTATGGTCGGCTCGCCATTGCCCGAAAAAGTTATGACATCGAGTTTTTCGCCGGCAGCTTTCATGGCACTCAGGCGTGCTTCGAGCTGCGCGGCCACGTCGGCTCTCGCAGGCAATCCGCTACGGCCAGGTCCCTGGGCGTTGAATCCGGCCTCGCAGTAAAGACAGTCGAACGTGCATGTCTTGCCGTCGACAGGCGACAGATTCACTCCAAGCGACGTTCCGAGACGCCGACTGTGAATCGGTCCGAATATAGTTTCATGAAACAATACCGTCTGCATTGCTGTGTCTTGTTTTCAATTGATTATTTTACAGCTACAAGCTGATTGAACAGTTCGATATACGACCGGGCTACGGACGTGGAAGAGAAACGCCTTCGGACGCTCTCGTGTAGCGCCTGGCGGTCGACATTCTGATCCAGCGCCCACAGAATACCCTTGGCGAGGTCGCGCGTGTCGGCATATCGGGCAATATATCCGTCGGAGAGATGTGTGACAATATCGGCCTGTCCGCCTCGACCGAATGTGACCGGCAGACATCCTGATGCCTGTCCCTCGATAAGCGTGCCCGGAAGAGTTTCGTAGAGAGAGCTGCTGAGCACCACTTTAGAGCGAGCGTAGAGATCGCGCAGCAGGTTAGGATCATTGATGCGTCCGACATGAAAGTGCGGAAACCGGAGATTATGAAGAGCGGCCGACGATCGCAGGTCGCCGAAAAACACTGCAACGGTGCGCTGCGCCACTTTGGGATGATTGTCGAAGATATAATTGAGTGCGTCGACAGCCATAGGAAGTCCCTTGATATGGTCGTCGAGGCGCGCCGCACCCATGAGTATTATGTCATGATCGAGATCGCCCTGCAGCACCGTCAGTTCGCCACGCGGCCGGATGACAAACGAATCGACAGGAAAAGCGTTTGGAATCACCCTTACATCACGCTTCGCCAGCAGCGAGCTTTCGGCACAGCGGTCGGCCAGCCATCGGCTCACGGCCACGAATGTCAGTGGGACAGCATCGTAAAGTTTCATTTTCCGTTCCCACACATGGCGCGACAGATCGTTGTCGCGGCGGCTGTGAAGCAGCGGACACCGGCCGCACGACTCCGTGTAGCGGGTACAGCCGAGCGAATGGTGACAGATTCCTGTCAGACACCACATGTCGTGCATGACCCAGACCACAGGCTTGCCAAGACGCCCGAGAGCTTCTATATCGTCAAGCGAGAGAAGCCCCTGATTGATCCATCCAAGAAGTATGACGTCGGCTTCCCTGATCCATGGGTCGCGGCTCAGGTTGAATCCGGTGTCGGCAGTCGATACCTTGAACAGATCATCGCGGCGGAATCCGTTTGCGGCCATGATGCGCACGCGCTCCCATGCGAAGCGCACTCCGCGCGTTCCCGCAGTTCCAACCTGCCTGACCGAAGCATCGTCGGTCAGCCGGTTGTAGACCGACATACGCGCGTCGACCCCCTCGGCCTTCAGCGCTTTCATAAGCCGGTAGGTGACCACCGATGCGCCTCCGAGCATGTCGCTGTGGCTGATCATCGCTACTTTCAATGGCCGTGACCCGGCGGGCAAAGACTCGTGGTATGTCATTTTTTATGAGCGGATTTATGGTCGGATTCGTCAAGTATCTTACGGTCGACATGCACAATGCTTATGGCTGGCAACTGCAGACGCGCGCAGAGATATTCCCTGAACTTCTGCTCCGTGGGCTGATTCATCGGCGATGAGAAACGCACCAGAGCCACATTGACAGTGTCAAGTCTCATCGAGTCGACCGAACTGAACACCGGCTCGGCAATGGCTATATCCTCCACCTGCGGGAATAGCACCTTGAGTTCGGGCGAAATCAGACGCCCTGCACTACGCGCCGATCCGGCCTCTCTGACGAGCATCCGCAGCGAATCGATCTGTTGCTGCTGGGAGCTTATGGTGGCCTGTGTGATCTTGAAAATGTCGGATGCAGCCGCAGTCGCATCGGGAGCGGCCACGGCGTCGCCCTGCACGATCATTAGCCTTGTGCCGCCCAGGCCGTAGTAGCTCAGTCGTGAACTCAAAGCCATATTGAGCGAGTCCTCAGGAAGAACTTTGCCGATCAGGGCGATCTTGATATATCGCTCACCATTGCTGACGTAGGCATCCGAACTCAACACTTGAGTGGAAGGAAACCGGCACTCCTCTGTCACAAAACGCTGGGAATTGACCTGAAACTTATTCTGTCTGAACATATTGTAGGTGAGCCATATACTCGGAAGCATGGTAAGGATGGCCAGCGTGTAGACTATTCTCATCACCCGATGGGCACGATCGGCATCGACCGTGGCCACGGGCTTGTATTTGAAAAGCTTCACTCCGATATAGGTGGCAAACGCAATGTATATGGAGTTGATTATGAACAGATAGCTCGCTCCAAGAAAATAATGGAACTGCAGAGTGGCCAGTCCGTAACCGGCAGTGCAAAGCGGTGGCATAAGCGCCGTGGCGATGGCCACACCAGGGATGACATTGCCTTTGGACTGGCTTCCGAGTCCGATGATGCCCGCTCCGCCACCGAAAAATCCGATCAATACATCGTAGATGGTGGGTGAAGTGCGTGCGAGAAGCTCACTGTGCCCCTCGTTGACAGGCGAAATCATGAAATAGATGGTAGAGGCGAGCACGGAGAAGCCGGCCGCCATCACGAGATTTCGAAGACATCGCTTTATAAGCTCGAAATCGTGCACTCCTATGCCCAGTCCGATGCCGATGATCGGTCCCATAAGAGGGGATATGAGCATGGCTCCGATAATGACGGCTGTGGAATTGGTGTTGAGTCCGAGCGAAGCGATCAGTATCGCCACGATGAGTATCAGTATATTGGTACCTCGAAAAGTGACACCCTCGCGTATCACAGCCTCCGCTTCGGCCTGCGGCACCAGATCTGACAGTGTGAAATAGCTGACAAAGAACTGACTGATTCTGTTTACAAAATTATTGTTCATGAAATCAAAACACTAAGACCCTGTCGGGAAATCTTCATTACAATCGTTTTCAAAATCCACATGTGTGGGTTTTGATTAATTCCGCGTTAAAGTTACTACATTTTTTTATTGCGCACCAATATGCCAGACAAATCAATCAAAAAAGAGCTCAATCCGCCGCATCATCGGATCAGCCATCAAATGCCGATCGGGCGGAACAATCACTGTCCCGCCCGATCGAAGGCTTACGTTATATTTTTGTGTAGAGTAAAGAAATCACATAATCTTTCTTACCTGATTAACCGATGCAAAATTAGACAATAACACACAATACGGAAATACCACAAAACAATGATTTTTTCAACGTGTCCACGGTATCGGGGGCACTCCACAGGCTTTTTAAGGACAAAACAGACACACAAGCCTACCTGAAATCAAGTAGCAGACGCCATAATCTCTACCCTACATCAACAACTCATACCATGGAGGAAAGGGGAGGAAGACGTCAAATCAATCGGAGTTTTCGGAAGAATCAGAACTCCAGAAGTAATCGGGGATAGCAGACCCGGGAATCGCACCTCATCCGACAGGGAATAGATGACATGCCGCGGGAGAAGAGGGTGAGTTGGTGGAGAGGGGATAATGCAGGATAATGCGGAAATGGGGTTTTATGGAAAATTATGAAACAGGATGACGGATAATACAAAGCTAACCATTATCTTTGCATACCAACTGAAATGGTAACATGACAGATGCAGGCTGAAGCGAAGCCGGCAGAGAGAGGCCTGGGAGCAAGCTGACAGCCAGAGATCCCGCATGATAAAAACAACAGTATAACCATCTTAAAAATTCTGATTACACGTGAACCTTAAAACTATTATCACGGCAGCCGTCCTTGCAACAATGGGTGGCGCCACGGTAGCAGCGTCGAGCGTCGAGGGGGAAACCCCGCAGCAACAGGCCAAGCGCATGGACTGGTTTTCGAAAGCGAAACTCGGTATTTTTATCCACTGGGGGCCGTACTCGACCGGACGCACATCCGAGAGCTGGGCTTTCCACAACGGCCACGTCACGCTTGAGGATTACATGAAACAGGCCGATGAATTCACCGCCGCCAATTATGATCCCGAATACTGGGCGCAGCTGATCAAGGATAGCGGCGCACGCTACACCGTCATCACGACGAAGCATCACGACGGCTTCGCTCTCTGGGACACAAAAGCGGGCGATGTGAGCGCCGTGAAATCGTCGCCGGCACGCCGCGATGTTCTCGGCCCGTTTGCCGATGCGGTGCGCAAGCAGGGGCTCAAGCTCGGATTCTACTACTCACTCATCGACTGGCCGCGTGAGGACTATACCGACATATACCGCGCCGGACCAAAAAAATATGAGATCAAGGATGACCCGAAACGGTGGCAGCATTTCCTTGATTTCAACGACGCGCAGATGAAGGAACTGGCTACGAAATGGAATCCGGATCTGTGGTGGTTTGACGGCGACTGGGAACACTCGGCCGAAGAGTGGAAATCGCCGCAGATCGTGGCCAAGCTCCACTCCTACAATCCCGACGTGATAGTAAACTCGCGCATTCAGGGCTACGGCGACTATATGACACCCGAGCTGGGAGTGCCTGTGGGACGTCCGGAGTCGAAATGGTGGGAAACCTGCATGACCATAAATGACTCATGGGGCTACCGCACGGAGGATCACAACTACAAGAGCAGCTCAACGCTGCTGAGAATGCTCGTGGACTGCATAAGCCTCGGAGGCAATCTTCTGCTCGACATCGGCCCGAAAGCCGACGGCACGATCCCCGAAGAGGAGGTGAAGGTGCTCAAGGATCTCGGCCGCTGGACAAAAAAGCATGCCGAGGCCATCTACGACACCCGCGCAGGCATTCCGGCCGGACATGTACACGCCTATACATCGCTCAACCAGGCTGGCGACATACTCTATCTCTATCTGCCCTACCGCCCGAATGAATCGGTGGAGGTGAAGGGTCTGAAGAGCCGCGTGAAGAAGGTGAGAGTGGTAGGCACGGACAAGGAACTGTCGTGGAACCAGTATAACGACATTTCATGGAGCCAGGTGCCGGGCGTTTACTACATAAATGTTCCCGACGAAGTGCTCGACCCCGAGATAACTGTTCTGGCTCTTGAACTTGAAGAGCCGGTGAAGCTATACACCGGCGAGGGTCAGGTGATGACGTTCAATGACAATGAGGCTGCTCCGGTGTCGACAGCCAATGAAGCCGAATAACCGTCAGAAGCCGTAGGGCTTCATCAGACGATAACAGACCGACAGCGTAGCCGGGTATAAGCCCAAGCTACGCTGTCGGTGTCTTTTGCATACGATCGCGAGTGATCGGTCGGGAGAGGCTATGTGTGCTGCAGTCGGTTTCGTGCGGTCAGATACCGGTTGCAGATTATTCCGCCCACAATAAGTATCAGCCCGATGTAGGTAGACGGCATTATCGTTTCGCCTACAAAGAGAGCCACGAAAAAGAGCGACAGAAATGGCGCGAGGTAGCAGAGCTGATTGACGAGCGCGGGGTTGTCGGGGGTGCGCAGTGCTATGCCGAAGCATATAAACGGCAGTCCCATCTCGAATATGCCTATGTAGCATCCGGCAAGGAGGCCGTCGGATGCTATCGGTCCGAGCGGACGGAGCAACGACATGGCAGCGAGATAGATCGTTCCGAAAAAGAATGTCAGGAAGAGTGAGGTCGTTTCGCTGACGGACGATTTGAGACTGTCGTTGACAATCCAGTAGAGCGCCCACAGCAATGCGGATGCAAATGCAAGAGCAATCCCCGTGAGTGATATTGCTCCATCCACACCTCCGCCGAGAGATATAAGCGCTACTCCTGCAAGCGATACGGCCATCGCGGCATATCCTGACGCTGACACCGGCCGACGGTCGATCACCGCAATAAGCACAGAGAGGATGATAGGCCACGTGTAATTGATCGGCTGAGCAATCTGTGCGGGAAGATGATCATAGGCCTCAAAAAGCACGAAATAATAGCTCACAGGGGCTATCAGACCAAGCAGAGCGAACTTCAGCCACATCTTTGCGGAGAGACGGCTCAATTCGCCCCACGAACGGCTGAGCGTCATCCACACGGCGTGAACCACGAAAGCAGAGAAAACCGACACCGATATCATCTCCCGCACTCCCATGGAGGCAAGTGCGATCTTGAAAGCAGTGGCCACCGTCGACCAGCTCAACACTGTGACGGCGGCCAATACTATGGCACGTGATGATGCTTTCATTGCATATCCAGAGTAAGCGGTCAGCGGAGTGCTTCAACCTCCTCGGTGGTCAGCGGTATCTTCTTGCCGAGCCGACGCGATCCGGTAGCTGTGATTAGATAGTCCTCCTCGTTGCGGATTCCTCCGAAACCGCGCCATTTTTCGAGCTCGCCGTAATTGATAAACTCCTTGAAGCGTCCTTCGCCCTTCCACAGATCGATCAGTTCGGGTATGAAGTAGACTCCCGGCTCAATAGTGAGGACGAATCCCTCCTCAAGCTCGCGTCCGAGACGCAGCGACTTGCGTCCGAACTGAGTGCTTTTTGGCTTGCCTCCGTAGCCGACGAATTCTTCACCGAGATTCTCCATATCATGGACATCAAGCCCCATCATGTGGCCGAGTCCACACTGGAAGAACATCGCGTGGGCACCTGCGGCAACAGCTTCGGCAGGATCTCCATTAAGTATGCCGAGGTCACGCATTCCGGCGCATATCACTTCGGAAGCGCGTTCGTAGACTTTGACAAAAGGCACTCCCGGACGAAGCATCTCCACCGCTGCCAGATGAGATGCCACCTGAATGTCATATACGGCCTTCTGACGCGATGTGAAGATCTTTCCGGCACATACGGTAGAAGACATATCGCCCGCATAGCCCGACGGACGTTCGGCTCCGGCATCGATAAGCACCATATCTCCCTCGTTGATGCGATTGCCGTGGTAATGGTTGTGGAGTGTCTGGCCGTTGATGGTGCAGATTGTGGGGAACGACAGGCTGCAATTGGCTGATGCCGCCACCTGCTCTATGATTGCCGCCACTTCATATTCGTACATTCCCGGGCGGATGGCCTTTGTGGCGGCTATATGCATGTCGGACGTGACATCGCAGGCCTTCTCAATCTCGGCTATTTCTTCGGGCTGCTTGTGATTGCGCATATCGACTACGGCACGGATGAATTCGGCCGAAGGCTTTTCCTCTCCCGGCATGATGCCGAGCAGACGCCAGAGCTTAAGCCGGTGTTCGGCACGGTAGACCGGCAGATACCGGACCTGAAGAGAGCGGTCGAGCCAGCTTCTGAGATCGGCCGACGGACGCACATTGTCGACTCCGACGAGATGTGCTTTTTCGTGGAGAGTGGGCTGAGTTCCCATCCACACGATATGGTCGATGGTAAGTTCGTCGCCGAATATGATTTCCTGATCGTTGTCGATATCGATCACTGCCGCAAGGCCGTCGTAGGGCAATCCGAAATAGTAGAGAAACGTGGAGTCCTGACGGAATGGATATGTGTTGTCGGCATAATTGCATCCACACTCATCATTGCCGAGAAACAGCAGTGTGCCTGAACCTACACGCTTCTTCAGTTCGGCGCGACGTCTTACATAGATATCTTTCTCAAACATAACACTTTAAGTTTTATGTAAATTATTAGTTACTTATATTCAGCTGTTTATGTTGACATTTTCATAATTTTCCCCATCAGCATCACCTTCAGGATGAAAGGCATTGTAGACTATAGAAGCTTTCGACGGGCCTATGACCGATGCAAGATCGTCGAGATCGGCTTCGCGCACACGCTTGAGGCTTTTGAAATGCGTCAGCAGAGCCTGACGTGTCTTCTCGCCTATGCCCTTTATCGAATCGAGAGCCGACACTGTCTGCGAACGGCTGCGACGGTTGCGGTGATGGGTTATGCCAAAGCGGTGGGCCTCGTCGCGCAGATGCTGCACGACCCTGAGCGATTCAGAATTTTTGTCGATATAAAGCGGCACGCTGTCGCCTGGAAAATAGATTTCCTCAAGACGCTTGGCGATGCCTACGACAGCGATGGTGCCACGCAGTCCCATCTCGTCGAGAGCCTCAACGGCCGAACTGAGCTGCCCCTTGCCGCCGTCGACGACGATCAGCTGCGGCAGCCCCTGCCCCTCGTTGACAAGACGTGTGTAGCGACGTGTGAGCACCTCCTTCATGGAAGCGAAATCGTCGGGTCCTTCCACGGTCTTGATGTTAAAGTGACGATAGTCTTTTTTGGACGGTTTGCCGTCACGGAACACCACGCACGACGCTACAGGATTTGTGCCCTGTATGTTGGAATTATCGAAACACTCGATATGCCTTGGAAGTTCCGACAGACGGAAATCGGCTTTCATGCGTTCGAGCAGCCGGTCGGTGCGCTGCTCCGGATCGTTGCGCTCCATGTGTTTCAGCATATCGATCTTGTGTTGTCGCGCATTGCGTTCCGACACCTCAAGAATCTTGCTCTTGTCGCCTCTCTGCGGCACGATGAATGTCACTCCCGGCATATCCACGTCGGGCATTTCGGGCACTATTACCTCATCATAGACAGCTCCAAGCTCACGCTCCACCTCGGCCATGGCATAGGATAGCAGCTGAGCCACGGTTTCGTCCATCGAGCGGCGATACTGAAGGGTTACGCTACGAACCACGGCTCCGCGATGCATGTGCATATAATTGACAAACACCTCGTCGCCGCCATCGTCCCACACTCCGAACACGTCGACATCACCGATCGTCTGGCTGACGATGACACTCTTGGCGCAGTAACGCTCCACCAGCTGATACCGCTCCTTGACAGTCTGTGCCTCCTCGAAGCGCAATTGCAATGAAAGCTCCTCCATCTCCTTCCTGAGATGATCGAGCAGCTCCGACATGTCGCCGCGCAATATATCCTTGACACGCTCTATATGTCGCCGGTAGGCGACTTCATCGACATGTCCCGTGCAGGGTCCGCAGCAGCGCTTGATATGATAGTCGAGGCATAGCCGGTATTTGCCCGAGGCGACCCCTTCGGGAGTAATTACTCCCCTGCATGACCGCAACGGATAAAGCTCCCGTATGAGATCAAGCACCGCTCTTGCAGATCCGGTGTCGGTGTAGGGTCCGTAGTATTTCGATCCGTCCCTGATGCGCTGACGCGTCATGAACACCCGTGGAAAAAACTCGTTGGTGACTACAATCCATGGGTATGATTTGTCGTCCTTAAGGAGCACGTTGTAGCGCGGCTTGTACTCCTTGATCATGGAGTTTTCGAGATTGAGCGCATCCTGTTCGGTGGGCACAACGATATATTTCATATCGGCGATAGCTCTGACGAGGAGATTGGTGCGGAGCGAATCGTGAGTGCGGTTGAAATATGACGACACCCGCCTTTTGAGGTTTTTGGCCTTGCCTATATATATGACCGTACCCTCGGCGTCGTAGTACATATATACGCCGGGGGTAGACGGCAGGATGGATATTTTCTCCTCCAGTTCGTGTGATTTTCTATGCTTTGGCAAAAAGAGTGCGGTTTATGTGTGTGGCTTATGATGTATATGGCCTGTGAAAGGATCAGTATGTGATCAGCGCCGTGGTTTCAGCTTCGGCCGGAAGTTTGGCTCTTCCTCCGAGATCGGACAGTTCCACAATAGCATTGATATAGATTTTCCGGGGATTAAAGCGTCTTACGAGTTCGTAGACAGCTGCCATCGTGCCGCCGGTAGCCAGCACATCGTCGTGGATCACGACAACGTCATCGGGCGTGATCGCATCGCTGTGTATCTCGATGGTGTCTTTGCCATACTCCTTATCATAGGATGTCGATATGACTTCGCTGGGCAGTTTACCCGGCTTGCGTGCGGGCACGAATCCGGCTCCAAGCTCGAAGGCAAGGATCGAACCGCAGATGAACCCTCTCGACTCGATACCGACCACTTTAGTAACTCCCTTGTCGCGATATATCTGCGAAAGATTCCATCCGAGGATATGTATGGCCTTCGGATCCTTGAAAGCGGTGGTGAGGTCACGGAATATGACTCCCTTCTGGGGGAAGTCGATTACATCACGGATTTTGGTCTTAACGTATTCCATATAAGTATTTGATAATAATTGACTAACTAACGTTCCACGTGAAACAATCATCTACCGAGCAAGAGCAGAAGTATATTGATGTCGCTCGGCGAAACGCCGGGTATTCTCGACGCCTGTCCGACGGTAGAAGGATCTATTCGCTTTAGTTTCTGACGCGCCTCTGTCGACAATGAACTTACGGCATCATAGTCGATGCGTCCCTGAAGCTTCACCTCGTCAAGCCTTCGGAGCTTCTCGGCAATCTGTCGCTCGCGGTCGATATATCCTCCGTATTTGAGCAATATTTCAGCAGCTTCAACTATCTCATCACGACGCTCAGCCTCTATATGCCCTTCAATATAATCGGCAAGCGCAGGCAATACTCCCGCGAGAACAGCCACCGTCAGACGCGGCCGAAGAATAAGGTCGACAAGCTTCACTCCCTGACGGAGCGGAGTGTCGCCAAGCTCTTCGAGCAATGCATTCACCTCGGAAGGCCTGACACTGAACGACGAAACAAAACCAATGAAGGCATCGCGCTGCCCGCGCTTTGACTCCATCAGCCCGTAACGTTCGGGACTGACAAGTCCTATCTCATATCCGCGCGGTGTAAGCCGCATATCGGCATCGTCCTGGCGGAGTAATATGCGGTATTCGGCTCTCGAGGTGAACATACGGTAAGGCTCGTCCACTCCTTTTGTCACCAGATCGTCGATCAGCACTCCTATATATGCCTCATCGCGGGCAAGGGTAAAATCCGAGAGCCCGTGAGCCTTGCGGTGAGCGTTGATACCGGCTATCAGACCCTGCCCTGCCGCCTCCTCATATCCGGTAGTGCCGTTGACCTGCCCGGCGAGGAATAGTGAATCAATGACACGGCTTTCGAGCGTATGACTAAGCTGAGTCGGATCGAAGAAATCGTATTCGATTGCATAACCCGGACGATATATCTGTACGTCGGCAAAAGCGGGAATTGTCTTCAGTGCCTCCAACTGAATATCCATGGGCAAAGATGAAGAGAAGCCGTTGAGATAGTATTCATTGCCATCCTCCGACTCCGGCTCTATGAAAAGCTGATGCTCTGTTTTGTCCGCAAAGGTGACGATTTTCGTCTCGATACTCGGGCAGTAACGCGGTCCGATGCTCTTGATCTGACCATTATATAGCGGCGAATCCGGCAATCCGCGGCGCAGTATATCGTGGGTAGCAGCGTTGGTATATACCAGATGACATGGAAGCTGCCTGAGGCAACGACGCGACGAAGGCAGGTATGAAAAACGATGCAGATCATCATCATCGCCGTCCTGCCTGACGGTCTTCGACCAGTCGACGCTACGTCCGTCGATACGCACAGGAGTGCCAGTCTTCATGCGATCGGTGCGTATTCCGGCCTCGCGCAATTGCTCTGTCAACCCGATGGATGCCGGCTCGGATATACGTCCGCCCTCAAACTGACAACGACCGATATGCATCAGTCCGTTGAGAAACGTTCCGGCCGTGATCACGACAGTGCGAGCTGAAAAACGCGCTCCGTGGAGAGTCTCTACACCTCTGACAGCACCATTCTCGATGATCAGACGTGATACGCTGTCGCTCCATAGATATAGACCGGGAGTGGACTCAAGCACTTTACGCCAAGCGGCAGAGAACTTCATGCGATCGGACTGCACACGCGGACTCCACATCGCAGGACCTTTGGAACGGTTGAGCATACGGAATTGCAGCGCAGTAGCGTCGGAAATAATGCCCATATGTCCGCCAAGAGCATCTATTTCCCTGACAATCTGCCCCTTTGCTATGCCACCCACAGCCGGATTGCAGCTCATCTGCGCCATCTTGTCCATATCCATGGTAATCAACAGCGTCGACGATCCGAGGCGCGCCGAAGCAGAGGCAGCCTCACATCCTGCATGACCGGCACCTACCACTATAACATCATACTCAGAGATCATAGTCCAATCATTTCAAGTGACTCGTCCTCGTATCGCTCCATTATCTCGCGTTCGCCGGGACCCTTGTCGTCGATTCCACAGAGATGTAGAATACCATGTATTATCACACGCATCAGCTCGCGCCGGTAAGGTTGCACGAACTGATCGGCATTGGATCTTACCGTATCAAGCGATATGACTATATCGCCAGATATGATATGGCTGTCGGAATAATCGAACGTGATGATGTCGGTATAGTAATCATGATCGAGAAACTGTCGGTTGACCTCCAGAATCTTTTCGTCGGTGCAGAAAAGATAGCCGATCTGCCCTACTCCCCTGTCCTGCCTTGACGCCACATCGGCTATCCACTTTTCGACAGCGGCAAAATCAAGCTCAGGCATGTCTATGCCCTGGCTGTTCCATGAAATCTGTTTCATAACTATCACAAAAGTAGTCAAAAACAGAAAAAATAGCAATATCCCAAAGTAATCAATTTTTCCGGCTAAAAAAATAAACAAGAAAAAAGAATAATAATACCTTACAAATCAGTATTTTGATTAAATTTTAACGAATTTAGAATCAAAAAATCAGGCTAACAAAGAGAATCATACGGAAATTTACGACTCTCAAAACCGTAAAAATACGACCAGCACAATCCTCGCGCTAAAAAAGTGTCGTCAACACGACTCGAGCTGACCGCCGTCCGTTCTTCCAACACGCGACAGACGACGCTGCAAAACCAGAGCAGCGACGACAACCATAACTCCGGTGATGATCCATGTGATGGGATATATCATCATCAGCACCTCGAAAGTGTGGTGGAAACGCACTACACTGCCAACCCACACCAGACGCAACACACACGTGCCGAATATCGTCAGCACCATCGGAGTCACCGACCGGCCGAAACCACGCATATATGATCCGGCCACCTCATAGCTGCTTGCCAGACACTGATACACCAGTACAGTGTGGAATCGCATCATGGCATATCGCGCAACATTCGGATCGGACGTGAAAACTCCTATACAGAATTTCTCCTGCCAGACTATAATAATATTTGCGAGAGCACACAGCCCGACGCTCATCATCATGCAGATCACCCCCACCCTGCGGCAACGGTCGAGGCGACCCGCACCGTAGTTCTGCCCTGTAAACGCAATGGCGGCCGCATTGAAGCCAACCACTATATAATAGCAGTAGGCTTCGTAGGTCAGAGCTGTGGCAGAACCGGCCACTGCATCAGATCCAAAACTGTTGATTGACGATTGAATGAATATATTCGAAATCGAAAACACCATTCCCTGAAGTCCGGCGGGTATGCCTATCTGAAGCATCTTACGGAAATCGGCCGACGAAAAATCGTGGCGACGCAGGCTAAGACGCAGCGTCACAGGATCAGGCTCACGCATCAGAAAGAATACTATTATCATGGCATTGACCGCAACGGATATCACAGTGGCCCATGCCACTCCATCGACCCCCATCCCCAAAAGAGCAACAAACACCCAGTCGAGCACCATGTTGCACATTGTAGCCACGAGAAGCGAATAAAACGGCAGCCGAGTGTCGCCTATCGAACGCATTATGGCCGACCCGAAATTGTAGATCATCGAAAACGGCATGCCGTAGAAATATATTCGGAGATACCGGGTGGCAAGATCTATGACATCGGGTGGCGTGGATATGGCTTCAAGTATCGGACGCGCCAATAAAGAACCAAGCACGAGAAGAATAGCTCCCGACAGAAGCGCAACAACGGCCACAGTCGACACCGAACGTCGTACGGCCTGATTGTGTTTCTGCCCAAGATAATTGGCAATGACAACATTGGCACCGACGGCAATGCCTAAAAAAAGATTGACAAGAATGCTGATGATCGGGCCATTGCTACCCACAGCAGCAATGGCCTGGCTGGTTGAATAGCGGCCTATGACGGCGACATCGACAGCATTGAACGACTGCTGGAGAATGCCGCTCGCTATGATCGGCAGAGTGAACACCATTATTTTTCCGGCCAAAGGTCCGTTGATCATATCGACCTTTCCGGCATTCTTTACATTTACCGACATCCCTGATACGATTTTCCGATGCAAAAATACAACATTATTCAATAGGAAGATTGTTATAAAACAGGATATGGACAATACAAAACAAAACACAAACAGCACAACGTCAGTATCAGCGATGGGTCGACAGCTGTCGGCACACCCGCGCTACTACACGTTTCTGGTAGGATATCTGGTGTGTCTGAGCGCTCTCGGCTCGTTTGTCAACGACATGTACTCCCCTGCTCTGCCGGCAATGGTGAAATTCTTCCACTGCTCTGTTCCCACAGGACAGATGGGTCTTACGATGGGAATGACAGGGCTTGGACTCGGACAGATTATACTTGGCCCGGTGAGCGATCACTATGGCCGGCGTCCGGTGCTCATGGTGTCACTGTCGCTTTTCATAGTGTCGGCTATAGTGAGTGTATTCTCTCCGACTATACACACATTCAATCTTTGCCGACTTTTTCAAGGAATGGGAGCATCGGGCGGATACTTTCTGGCCCGCACCATACCTGCCGATGTATATTCCGGGCGGCCTCTGGCCAGACTCATGGCTCTTATCGGAGCCATCAACGGCATAGCGCCGGCATCGGCTCCGGTGATAGGCGGAGTGACAGCCGACCAATGGGGTTGGAAGGGAGTATTTGTGGTTCTCGCCGTTTTCGCCGCCATCATTCTCGCACTGTCGCCTGGACTGAAAGAATCGCTCGCCGAGTCAAAGCGATCCTCTGGATCCATACTCCGGTCATTCGGAGGCTACCGTCATCTTTTAGGCAACTACCGGTTCATGGTTCATGTATGTTTCAAAGGCGCAGCTCTGGGACTGTTGTTCGCCTATATATCGTCGGCGCCGTTCATATTGCAGACCCACTATGGCCTGTCGCAGACATCCTATGGTTTCGTTATAGGTTTCAACTCGCTGTTTGTAGTGAGCGGATCAATGCTTGCCCTTCGGTTTCACCCTCTGAAAAAAGCAGCCGTCACCGGAGCCGGATTGCTCGCCGCAGGTGTAGCTGCTCAAGCCATTGCTCTATGGCACGTTCACAGCCTTTGGCTTTTCGAAGCATGCATGTGTGTGAGTCTGCTCGGCCTCGGCCTCATATTCTCTACCACAAACACACTTGCCATGAACGAAGGGAGGCAACATGCCGGAGAGGCATCGGCAGTGCTGGGAGTAGCGGGTTATGCAGTAGGCGCGGTGGTGTCGCCTCTTGTAGGCATGGGCGATATACTTCACTCCACAGCAATAGTTTTTGTTGCTCTTACCGTGATTACAGGCGTATTCGCACTGCTCACACGCCACATAGCCCCTGACCTAGACACATAATACGCTGAGCCTACACAATGTTTAACTACTTCGGTAATTTTTACCGAATCATTGTATAAAATAGGCAATTACAGATATCACCTTCATTTAGAATTATATCACCTTTTTGATATTTCTTAGGCTGAATAATATCTGCAAAAAGGCAAATATTCTCCAACTTAAGTTTGCGATTAGGGCATGTTTCAGCTATAATCTGTTTTGCAATGTCAAATTGAATACTCATAGGCTAAAGTTATTTATATCCAACATTTTGTTTTAATTTTGGGTTCAAGTCTATACTTTTTTGTGGAATAGGAAAAACTGTGGTATACCCATTTTTCTCATCAGCCAGTTGGACTCGCTGATCGTATGATTTATGATAAACTCCAAAACGCACCATATCCTGTCGTCGCCAGCCTTCCCATACTAACTCCAACAAACGCTCTTTCAATATGTTCTCAAGCGTAGCTTCTCGATATGGCATACCAACACGACCTCGGACTTCGTTCAACTCCAACGAGCCATCCTCACCATTACGTACCTTTGCCTCGGACTTCATCAGGAGAGCATCGGCATAGCGGAATAGCACGATGTCGTTATCCGGTTGTCTACCGTCGGAATGTGAGGTCCTATCAACCTCATATTTTGCCATACGAGCACCAGCTGTCTTGACATAGGAGCTTCCCGTAAGATTCAACTTTAGCTCCAATGGGAAATACTCCAACTGCTGTCCATTGTCCATCATTACAGGCTTTCCATCAACCTCTACGATGCCGGCATAGAAGTTCTTTTCAAAGCGAGCATCTACATCATCTGTGCCGTATCCGTTGGCTAAGACTGTTGAAATA
>NZ_PUED01000002.1 GCF_003024925.1 Paramuribaculum intestinale | reverse complement strand
GTCCGAACGGTATGCCGATGATTGTCACCATCATGCCGATGCTCGCCACGGCATATTCGATGGCTATCATCAGTCCGCCGAACACTACCCAGATGATATTGAGGACTATATTCATATCACTCCCACTCGATCGTCGACGGCGGTTTTGAGGAAATGTCGTAGGTGACGCGGTTCACGCCTTTTACCTTATTGATGATCTTGTTTGACACCTCGGCGAGAAAGTCGTAGGGGAGTCGTGCCCAGTCGGCGGTCATGGCGTCGGTCGATGTGACAGCGCGCAGAGCCACGGCGCGTTCGTAGGTGCGTTCGTCGCCCATCACTCCTACGCTCTGCACGGGAAGGAGTATCACTCCGGCTTGCCATACCGAATCGTAGAGGCCATGGTCGCGGAGACCCTGTATGAATATGGCATCGGCCTCCTGCAGCACGGCCACCTTTTCAGGAGTGATGTCGCCGAGAATTCTGACTGCCAGCCCAGGCCCCGGGAACGGATGACGGCTGATGAGATGTTCGGGCATTCCGAGCTGGCGTCCGACGGCGCGCACTTCGTCCTTGAATAGCAGACGCAGGGGTTCGCACAGTCTGAGGTTCATTTTCTCGGGAAGTCCGCCCACATTGTGGTGGCTCTTGATGGTGGTGCCGGTGATAGAGAGCGATTCGATGCAGTCGGGATATATTGTGCCCTGTCCGAGCCACTTCACATCGGTGAGCTTATGTGCCTCTTCGTCAAACACGTCGATAAATCCTTTGCCGATGATCTTGCGTTTCTTTTCGGGATCGGTCACTCCGGCGAGTTCCTTGAAGAACTTTGCCGAAGCGTCGACTCCGATCACATTGAGGCCAAGTCCCTCATAGTCGCGCATCACGTCGCTGAACTCGTCCTTGCGGAGCATGCCGTGGTCAACGAATATGCAGGTGAGATTCTTGCCTATCGCCTTGTTGAGGAGCACGGCCGCTACCGAGGAATCGACACCGCCGCTCAGGCCGAGCACCACCTTGTCGTCTCCGAGCTGCTCTTTGAGCGCGGCCACGGTCGATTCTATGAACGACGCGGCGTTCCAGTCGCATTTCGATCCGCAGATGCCCTTGACGAAGTTGGAGAGCAGCTGCGTGCCGCACTCACTGTGGTATACTTCTGGGTGGAACTGCACGCCCCACACTTTCTCCTCTTTGGAGCGGTAGGCGGCAACGGGTACATCAGCCGTGGAGGCTATGATTTCGAATTTGTCGGATATGCCGGTGATGGTGTCGCCATGGCTCAT
Organism: Paramuribaculum intestinale; assembly: GCF_003024925.1. Lineage (GTDB taxonomy): Bacteria > Bacteroidota > Bacteroidia > Bacteroidales > Muribaculaceae > Paramuribaculum > Paramuribaculum intestinale. The sequence goes on along the minus strand of NZ_PUED01000002.1, from coordinate 48,536 downwards.
CCACACCTGGCTTCCCGGACGTATGCCGCGGAGCAGCTGGTCGGATTCGTCGACATATTCGAGGCGTGCGCGTCCGTATTCGCGGCTGCCGGCCGGCTCTACCTTGCCTCCGTTGGTGTAGGCTATGAACTGCGCTCCGTAGCATATGCCCAAAATGGGAAGACGCCCCCATATCGATGACAGATCGGTGCGGAACGCTTTTTCGTCATAAACTGAGAATGGCGAACCGGAGAGGATGACGCCTATCACTGACTCGTCGCCGTGGGGAAACTTGTTGTAGGGTACGATCTCGCAGTAGGTATTCAGCTCGCGCACACGGCGTCCGATTAGCTGTGTGGTCTGCGATCCGAAATCGAGGATTATGATCTTTTCCTGCATAAGGATTGGTGTAAAAGAATTATCGCTTTGGTGTAGGTTGCAAAATTATGAAATTTTTGTCATCTTGCCGCTGTGCGTGGAGGTGTTTTTGACCGTGGCGCTATCATTTGAGGAGTCATTTGAGGCGGGCAATCTGTTTTTTGGGCGCTACGGCCCAGATGATGTCGTGAGGTTCAAACCGGGTCGAGGCCACCGGGGTGATGAATTCTCCATTGCGGTCTATGGCTACAAGCAGGGTAGAGTAGTCCTTGCTCAGCCGGGCCTCTCCCACTGTCTTTCCGGCCAGCGGTGATGATGCCGAGATCTGCACGGTAGTCATCTTGAAGTCGTGGGCCGACGGTCCGGCGGCTTCGTTGCTGTCCGTTGCCTCGACGATGGGCAGAAGTTTCTGTATTTCCTCGTCGGTGCCGATCACGCCGAGCACGTCGCCGGGAAATATGCGGGTGTCGCCCGACGGCACCGGCAGCACTTGCGCTCCACGCTGTATGTTGGCTATGCTGACACCGTATCTGCGGCGCAGATCAGAGTCCTGAAGCCGCTCGCCGACAAACGGGCAGTCGTAGCCCACGGTCATGAAAGCCATATGAAGATTGCCCACGACGTTGTTGCGGCGTCCGCTGCGCCTGAGTTCTCGCTCGTTGAGATTGTCGATAAACCGCGACTCGATGCCGCGCATGCGGCGCCTGACGTTGCGCGAGAAGCCGAATACAAGCAGCATGAAGATGAAAATGCCGAATATGAATCCTACGGCCACTGAGAATGTCACCGACAGGGTATAGATGATGATAGCCAGGCCTATCAGAAGCCTGAAGAATGTCATCACCACCAGTGGCACGTCGAATTTGGCGTTGGCTTCGATCAGACGCTGCCGTTCGGTGCGTTTCGATGCCGGAAACGACAGGGCGATGAGAAATGGTGTCATGGCGGCCAGTGTCAGCAGCGCGCAGAGAAGCGGCCCCCAAACTTCGCTGACGCCTGTAAGCCATGGAAGCACCCATTTCTGTGATATCAGAGCCATAGCCACCAATACGGCGGAGTAGAGCATCACCCTCCACAGATAGCGGTGTATCAGTGAGCGCCACAGGCGTCCTGTTTCGCTCTCGGCGGCTGCGCTTTCGGTGTAGCGGTCAATTAGGAAGTGCAGGCGGCGGGGGAGCAGGCGGCGGATGATCCCGTAGGCCGGATCGGCCATGCGTATGAAGTATGGCGTGGTGAAGGTGGTCAGCACCGACACGGCCACGACTATCGGATAGATGGTAGGATCGAGCACTCCGAGGCTCATGCCGAGGGTGGCTATGATGAAAGCGAATTCGCCGATCTGTGTCAGGGAGAATCCGGCTTCGATGGCCACCTTCAGGTTTTGGCCAGTGACGAGCATGCCGAAGGTGCCGAACAGTATCATGCCGAAGATCACGACTCCCGACAGCACAAGGATCGGCGCCCAGTATTGCGTGATGATGTGCGGATCCACCATCATGCCGACGGATATGAAGAATACTGATCCGAACAGATCCTTTACCGGAGTGACTACGCGCTCGATCCGTTCGGCAAAACTCGTGCCGGCAAGGATAGAGCCCATCACGAACGCTCCCAATGCAAGCGAGAATCCGCAGCAGACCGAAAAAACGGCCATGCCGAGGCACAGTCCCATCGACATGATCAGAAGTGTTTCGGAATTCAGATAGCGACGCACCTTGTTGAGCAACGAAGGGAGAACGAACACTCCGGTGGCAAACCACATGATGAGGAAAAACACCAGCTTCATGACGCTAAACAGCATCTCGCCACCTTTGACGGTGGAATTGACAGCTATCGACGACAGCAACACCATCATCACCACTGCAAAAAGATCCTCCACTATCAGCACAGCAAACACCAGCGAGGCGAATTTCTTGTGCTGAAGCCCCAGATCGTTGAAGGCCTTGATGATTATAGTGGTCGACGACATGGACAGCATGCCGCCGAGGAAAAGGCAGTTGATGGCCGAGAAACCGAGAATATGTCCGACAACAAACCCACCGCACATCATGCCCGCGACGATGATCATAGCCGTCACCACAGCCGACCCTCCGGCATTGACAAGTTTCTTGAAGCTGAATTCAAGTCCAAGCGAGAAGAGCAGCACCACGATGCCTATCTGAGCCCAGAACTCGATATTGCTGTCGGTAGTCACCGACGGCAGATACTCGAAGTGGGGGCTCGCCAGAAATCCGGCTACGATATAGCCGAGCACGACAGGCTGACGCAACCATTTGAACAGCACCGTCACCACGGCGCCGAGTATGAGTATGAATGCCAGATCGCGTATCAGGCTTTCGATGGGCAGAGATTCTGCGGCTATTGTGGCGAGGATCATATGGTCACTTGATTGGCGAGCGAGATGCCCTGTGTGGGATTAAGTTGTCGGAGCAGTCCGAACACTTTGACGAAATCGGTGGTGTTTTTGGCGAGCACCACCAGATTGAGGCGCGTGCAGGGCGTTTCGAAATCATACTCCACAAACACATTGGTCAGTGTGATATTCTGTTCCGACAGACAGTGGCGGTAGGCTTCTATATCCTTGACGATCGCTCCGATGCGTATGCGCACTATGCGTGTCTCCCATCCGACATGGATGCGGTGCTCCAGTTGTTCGAGCAGTACGAGTATGACGAGCATCAGTCCGGTGGCCACGACCGACACCAGATACATGCCTACGCCCACGGCCATGCCTATCGTGGCCACCATCCAGATGCCGGCGGCGGTGGTCAGTCCGCGCACCGATCCTTTCATCTGTATGATGGCTCCGGCGCCGAGGAAACCGATGCCGGTGATCACCTGCGCGGCGATACGTCCGGGGTCGCCGTTTTTCAGCCCGAGGTATTCCTGCGGCACGTAGATCGAGAGCAGCATGGCCAGCGTGGCTCCCATGGAGATGAGGGCGAATGTGCGTATGCCGGCGATCTGTCCTTTGCGCTTGCGCTCCATCCCGACGCAGCTGCCGAGCAACAGGCTTACGCATAATTTGAACACCGCCGAGGTCGTAGTGACCTCGACGGAGTTGACGGCTTCGTAAAAATGTTGCAGTGCCTCGATCATTTCTTGAAGGTGAAGCGTCGCGATGCCAGACGGTAATTGTCGGCAAACAGTTCTACCGTATATTCGCCGGCCGAAAGAGCTGTGTTCACATCCCAGTAGATTGTAACGCCCGGTATTTCCTCACCTGCGTATTCGATCTGCTTCTTGGCTGTGCATGCCACGTTTGATCCTTCGAAATCAAATGTGCCGGCATTGCCGAGAAGAGCGCCTTCGGGCGAAGTTATCCGCAGATACACGGTTTTCTGTCCCACGGGAGTGGAGTTGTTCTGCGGTATGGTGAATGTCACCATGAGCTGTTTGGCTTTGGTGATTTTTTTCTCCTGTTTGCCGTTTTTCTTGAGCGGGGTGAGAGCCACGCCTGTGACGTTGAGTTTCTCGGCCAGTGTCATCCGTTCGCTGAGGGTCTCGTTTTTGCGGGTCACCTCCTGCATGCGGTTCGACAGTGAGCGGTTCTCGTTGCGTATCTCCGCGTTCTCGGCCCGCAGTCCGGCATTCTCCTTGCCGAGCGAGTCCACCTGGGCTATATAGTGGCGCAGGAGTCCGCGCAGAGTGGATATCTCGTTCTGTAGCTGCGATATGCGCTTCTGGCTCTTCACCTTCTCGGAGTTGAGTTCCTGCAGCAGCTGTTCCACTTTGTTTTTGGCAGCGGTGTACTTGGCCAGTATGGTGTCGCCGGCCATCTGCGTGGCCTGGTTCTCATACTGTGCAAACTGCGAGTTGATGGCCTCGTACTCGTTGGCCAGCTGCAATTGGTCGTTGGTGAGCTGGAGCTGTTCGTTTTCGGCTTTCTGCTGGTTGACTTCAAGTTTCAGTGAGGTCACCTGAAACAGGCTTACTGCCACTGCTATCACCAGAAGTGCCACAAGCCCTATGGCAAGCCATAGGAGCTTGGGCTTGTTGCTGAGTGAATTCATGTCTCGTGTGATTGGAATGTTGTGATGTAAGCTGACCGTTTTTAGCGGATCAGTCTTCTGCGTTTTGTGATTTTGTATTTACGATGATTAAAGACCCTGTCCGTGGCAGTTTTTGTATTTCTTGCCGCTGCCGCAGGGGCAGAGATCGTTGCGGCCGATTTTCGGGCCGGCCTTGACGGGCATGGGACGCTGCTGCTCTCCCTGGCTGGACGCTGCTGCGGCACGCTGCTCGGCTTCACCGGGCAGATTGCCGCGGCTCTCGCGGTAGTTGCTGGCCTGACGGTGGCTTTCGGGCATGGCGCGCTGCACTTCGGGCTGGGGCGCCTGTTGCTGAGCGCCTTCGGGCTGCTGCTGAGCCGGACGCTGCTGTATGTAGAGCTGTCCGCGCATCAGAGCCGAGATCACCTTCACGTTGAGATTGTTGAGCATATTCTCGAAGAGGTGGAACGACTCTACCTTGTAGATTACCAGAGGATCCTTCTGCTCGTATGATACGTTCTGCACCGACTGCTTGAGCTGGTCGAGCTCACGCAGATGCTCCTTCCAGAGTTCGTCGATGCTCACGAGCATGATAGCCTTGTGCCACTCCTTGACGATGGCGCGGCCGTCGGAATTGTAGGCGTCGATGATATTGACCGGAAGGCTGAACACGCGTTTGCCGTCGGTGATAGGCACGAGTATCATGGAGTTCAGACCACGGTTTTCGACGCAGTCCTTGATCACCGGCATGGCTACTTCGCGGATACGGTCGTTTTTGCGGTCGAAAGCTTCGATAGCCGCCTGATGCACGCGGTCGATGGCTTCTTCCTTGCTCATGCTGCGGAATTCCTCTTCGGTGAAGGGTGCCTCGATCGTAAGGGTCTTGAAAAGTTCAAGCGACAGATCGCCGAATGCGGCAGGTGAGTCGTAGGTCGTGATGAGGTTCTCGATATAGTCATAGAACATATTGGCGATGTCGATGCCTATACGTTCGCCGAGCAGGGCATGATGGCGTCGCGAATAGATGTAGGTACGCTGCTTGTTCATGACGTCGTCATATTCGAGGAGGCGTTTGCGTATGCCGAAGTTGTTCTCTTCCACGCGTTTCTGAGCCTTCTCGATGGCGCGGGTCACCATGCCGCTCTCTATCATTTCGCCCTCTTTGAGGCCGAGGCGGTCGAGCACTTTGGTGACATGGTCGGTGGCGAACAGGCGCATCAGAGTGTCCTCGAACGATACGTAGAACACCGACGATCCCGGATCGCCCTGACGGCCGGAACGTCCGCGGAGCTGACGGTCCACACGGCGGCTCTCATGGCGTTCGGTGCCGATGATGGCCAGACCTCCGGCCTTCTTCACTTCTTCGGGGAGCTTGATGTCGGTGCCTCGGCCTGCCATGTTGGTGGCAATGGTGACAGTACCTGTCTTGCCGGCCTGTGCCACGATGTCGGCCTCTTTCTGGTGAAGTTTGGCGTTGAGCACCTGACAGGGTATGCGGCGCATGTCGAGCATGCGCTTGAGCAGCTCGGAGATCTCCACCGAGGTGGTGCCCACGAGCACCGGACGTCCCTCCTCGCGCAGCTTGACGATCTCGTCGATCACTGCGGCATATTTCTCTTTCTTGGTCTTGTAGACGCGGTCGTTCATGTCGATGCGTGCCACCGGACGGTTCGTCGGGATGGTCACGACGTCGAGCTTGTATATATCCCACAGCTCTCCGGCCTCGGTCTCGGCCGTACCGGTCATGCCGGCAAGCTTGTGATACATTCTGAAGTAGTTCTGCAGGGTGATGGTGGCGAAGGTCTGCGTGGCAGCCTCAACCTTCACTCCCTCTTTGGCCTCTATGGCCTGGTGGAGTCCGTCGGAGTAGCGCCGGCCCTCCATGATGCGTCCGGTCTGTTCGTCGACGATCTTGATCTTGTTGTCGTCGATCACATATTCCACATCCTTCTCAAAGAGGGTGTAGGCTTTGAGCAGCTGTGTGACGGTATGTACACGCTCGGCCTTGACGGCATAGTTCTGCATCAGCTCATCCTTTTTCTGCTGGCGCTCTGCGGCGTCGGCGATAGTCTCGGCCTCCGAGAGCTGGGCGGCTATGTCGGGGAGCACGAAGAAGTCGGGGTCGGCCGATGTGCCGGTAAGCATGTCGATACCCTTGTCGGTAAGATCCACACTGCGGTTTTTCTCGTCAATGACGAAATATAGCGGTTCCGTGGCCTTGGGCATCTCGCGCGAATTGTCCTGAAGATAATAGCCTTCGGTTTCGAGCAGTATGTTCTTCATACCCTCCTGGCTGAGGAACTTGATCAGCGCGCCGTTCTTGGGCAGACCCTTGAACGACCGGAACAGTTCGAGAGCGCCGGCTTTGCGGGTATCTTTGTCGTCCGATGCGAGCTTCGCCTTTGCGTCGGTAAGCATCTGTGTGACGAGTTTGCGCTGGGCGGCGACAACTTTCTCTACGTTGGGCCGGTATTCGTTGAACATCTGGTCGTCGCCTCTCGCCACCGGACCGGAGATGATGAGCGGTGTACGGGCGTCGTCGATAAGCACCGAGTCTACCTCGTCGACAATCGCATAGTAGTGTTTGCGCTGCACGAGATCGGAAGGCGAGAGAGCCATATTGTCGCGCAGGTAGTCGAAGCCGAATTCGTTGTTGGTGCCGAAAGTGATGTCGCAGTTATATGCGTCGCGTCGTCCGGTGGAGTTAGGCTGATGCTTATCGATGCAGTCTACGCTCGATCCGTGGAACATATAGAGCGGTCCCATCCATTCGGAGTCGCGTTTCGACAGATAGTCGTTGACGGTCACCACGTGCACGCCGCGTCCGGAGAGCGAGCGCAGGAATACCGGCAGTGTGGCTACAAGAGTTTTGCCCTCACCGGTAGCCATCTCGGCGATCTTGCCCTGATGGAGCACCACGCCGCCTATGAGCTGCACGTCGTAGTGGACCATATCCCAGGTGATCTCGTTGCCTCCGGCAAGCCAGTGGTTTTTCCAGATGGCCTTGTCGCCTTCGATGCTGACAAACTCCTTGCCTGCGGCGGCCAGATCGCGGTCCATCTGTGTGGCTGTAACCTCAACGGTCGGATTGGCGGCAAAGCGTGCGGCGGTTTCGCGCATGGTAGCGAACACTACCGGAAGGTGCTCGTTGAGCTTGTTCTCTATCGTGTCGAGTATGTTTTTTTCATGACGGTCTATTTCATCCCACAGCGGCTGACGCTTGTCGAACGGCAGGGTCTCGATCTCGGTCTTGAGTCCGGCGATCGCTGTTTCATCGGTTTCTATGGCCTTCTTGATGTCAGCGCGCACATCGCTGATGGTCTGTCGGAGCGCATCGTTGTCGAGCGTTTTTACTTTTTCTCCGCAAGCTTTGATTTTGTCGATGATTGGCTGTATCTCCTTGAGATCGCGCTGTGATTTGTTGCCGAATATCTTGCTTAAAAATGAGTTTAGTGACATGTTGTTATTTTGATTCTGATGAATATGATGTTTGCGTTTATGTCGCGTAAGGGATATTGTGTCGCACAATAGATCCCATCGTGGAGTCAGCCTGTATTCCGACAGATATCTGCATCAAGTCATAAGGTGATATTCTGTCATGCGTCATCAGGCGCGCTCCTGCTTTGATCGGTGATGATGCCTCAGAGTCTGACGGCAGGAAGGGATGCCGCTCCGGGCGAACGGATGCGAAGAAGCCGGCAAACGGTGGGAGCAATGCGCCTTGCGTCGATTTTCTCGTCAATGGTCTGTGGCTTCACTCCCGGTCCCATGACTATGACGGTGGAAGGGAAGAAGGCTTCGCGAGCCACTTGCGGAGCGTTGACAGCTCCGCTGACAGTGTCGTCGGTCACTGACCAGCCGGGAGTGATGTTTACCACCACGTCGCCGGCGTATTTCACCAGGGTGTTGCGTTTCAGTTCGTTGGCGTTGTCGCCTGCGCGTGATGCGATGATGTCGTCGATAGTGTACACCCCGCTGACGCCGCTCATCCGTGCAAGGAATTCGGCAGCCTCGGCTCTGACATCTGAAGCGTCAAGACGGTTCTCCTTGATAAGCCGCTGGTTGAGGTAGAAGTTGCGGTTGAAGTATCCTGTCACCCAGTCGCCGTTGCCGTGGAGAGCGATGAGATACATGTTGAGGAGCGAGATGGCTTTTCGTGGCGAGAATTCGCCTGAGGGCAGTCCCCATTTCTCGTCGTCGCGCCTCGATGTCGGGCGGGCGGGATAGCCGGCAAGGAATATCAGCGAGTTTCCGGCTCCGGTGCGGTGGTCGATGGCTTTCATCAGCCTGGCCAGATCGCGGTCGAGGCGCAGATATGCGTCAATGGTTTCCATGCGGTTGTCGCCGTCGGCAGTGTAGGGATAGGGCGAGAGAGAATATCCGATGTTGACCATATCCACCGGGCCGCGAGTGCCCAGCGCCATGGTCGAAAGATACTCTTCGGCTATCGATGTCACCTCTTCGTTGGCTTTGGCCGAGGCTTTGTACTGTCGGTAGCGGTCAACGTCCTTCCGTCCGAAATAGTGGCGGAAAGGGTATTGCCGTTTATAGTCGGGTACGTCGGGATACTGTGCCGGCGTCAGAAGTGGCTCCCACTTTAGGGTGTCGAGCACGGTGGATATCGGCCGGCGGTAATTGCGCGAGGAAATGCTTCTCGGCACATCCTTGTAGTGTGTGGTCGTTGCCCATGAGCCGGTGTGATCATTGATCCAGAACCCGCTGTTGCCGGCGTGTCCGGTCATGATTATGGCCTGCGCCGGATCAGGAGCCACGCTGTAGACCCACCCTGTGCCTGCGGCGTCGAGCCTCACTTCATCGCCGAGAGTCGATACGAGTATGGCGGCGGGTGAATAGGTTTCGTTTGTGAAATTTCCTATCTTGGCTGTGTCGAGCAGTATGCTGCGGCTGCGGCGACGCTCGCGGTCATATACGTATTCCGCCGGAATGCCGTTGACGCTGGGAGCCGCTCCCGTATAGATTATTGCTGTGGCGGCGGCGGCATCCACTCCCGGACCGTAGTCGACGTTGCTCAGTGTGGCTCCGTCGCGCATCAGGCGCTTGAAACCGCCGTCGGTGAAATGATTATGCAGCAGGTCGAGATAATCCTGACTGAGTCCCTCCACCATTATGCCTACCACCATCTGAGGCCGCTTGGGAGCGGTCTGGGCGCCGGCTGATGCAGTGACAAGAGTCAGGAGTACCGCACAGAGTATTTTATGCTGTATGTCAGTTCTTTTCTTTTTCCGCATAGCGAAATGTAGATATAGCTTGTCGAACGTAGCGCGCTACATGCTATCAAAGGAATAAACGCTGAGTTGCAATTTTGTTCGCCGACGGTCATTAAAATCGTCATTGTCAAAATCGCTGCAAAGTTAACAAAATGATAGCAAATAAGAAAGGCACGACAGCGTCGCGACCATTCCAGTATTGCCGGTATGAAGCATAACGGGTTGAGCCACAGTATAAGCCAGTTGGGCGACGTGGCTTCGTGAACCGAGATGAAAATGAGAAATGCGATGACGCATCCGGTCAGTCCCATCGCGCCGAACAGCAGCGAGTCAAGCCATCGGCTGACAGATCCGCGGTTTATGTCGGCGACGGTCAGTGAAATGACTACGGCAAAGATAGCCCAGCATACGGCCAGTGGTGTTATCCACCATGGTGTCGGGGCGAGGGCAGTGCCATGCTCGTCGCCCGCCACAAGTATTTCCGTGCCGAGCGTCAACGGGGTGCCGTCTGGACGCAGAGCCTGCTCGGCCTGACATTCGAGCACCGTGGGAGCAAATGCTTTCTGACGGTTGGTGAGCGTATGGTCAATGCCATTGCCAAGGGCAAGATCTATGCCGAACTGATACCATGGATAGTTGCGGTGGTGGTAGGCCATCATGTCGCGGAAGCTGACATTTCCGGCCAGTTCACCGGCCGGTGCGCCCAGATACACGGAGTCGCCGATGGCACGCTCCACGATGTCTATGCAGCGGGTCGAACAGTTGTCCCTGATGTAGTTGTATCGATACGTACGGTTTTCAGGCATAAGATTGATCTCGACAAGCTCGCGCAGACGGCCGGCTTCCTCCGGCGTGAGGTTGAATGTCTGCTCTTTGAGTCGTCGGCCTTCACGACGGTATTGCTCGATGAAATAGGCTGTCGGTATCGCACCGGCCATATAGTCGGTTTCACCCTTGACAAACCGGTAGACAAAATTGGGTGAATCGAAGTCAAACAGTCCCCAGTTGACGGTCATGTCATAGGTGGAGCTTTTGAGCCTCAGGGCTGCATGTCCTTCGAGCTCATAGATGTCGTCGCCGGGTGCGGCAGTCAGCAGGCTTACGGTCAGTGTTGAGTCCGGTTCAGCCGGGTTTTTCGTGCCGGTGGGTTGTGATAAAGCGTATGGCGGCAGTCCGAAAAGGATTGCCGCCACAGCTATGATTTCTTTGACGCAGGCTGATCGCATTGTCGTCATACGGTGTGGTCGACCTGCATCACATTATGCCGCGCTCGCGGAGCTTGCACTGCCATGCCCATGCCGAACGCATAGTGTCGTCGATAGGCGTTTCGGCCTTCCATCCGAGCACATTGTTGGCATGTTCGGGATTGGCCCATACTTTTTCGATGTCGCCGGTGCGGCGTCCCACGATCTTGTGAGGCACCTTCACGCCTGTGGCGCGCTCGAATGACTCTATGAGTTCGAGCACCGACAGTCCGATGCCTGTGCCGAGGTTGAAGATCTCGATCTTGTCCTGGCTCTTGTCCTCAAGCATGCGCTGTATGGCTATCACATGGGCTTTGGCGAGATCCACAACATTGATGAAGTCGCGGATGCACGATCCGTCGGGAGTGTCGTAGTCGTTGCCAAACACCGAAAGCTCTTTGCGGATGCCGATCGCCGTCTGGGTGACAAACGGTATGAGGTTCTGGGGCACACCGTTGGGCAGTTCGCCTATCTCTGCGCTGGGATGCGCGCCGACGGGATTGAAATAGCGGAGTATGACGCTTTTGAACGGTGCGCCGGAAGTGATGACGTCCGTTATTATCTCTTCGGAGATCTGCTTGGTGTTTCCGTAGGGAGAAGTGGCTTTCTTTATGGGCGACTGCTCTGTGACGGGGTTCACGTCGGGTTCGCCATAGACGGTGCACGACGATGAGAACACGATGCCCTTGACTCCGTTGGGACCCATGATATCGAGCAGGTTGAGCAGGGTGTTGAGATTGTTGCGATAGTAGAGTATGGGTTTCTCAACCGATTCGCCTACAGCCTTGCTTGCGGCAAAGTTGATGATGCCTTTGATGCCGGGATAGTCGGCAAACAGTTTCTGCATGGCAGCGAGGTCGGTGCAGTCGGCCTCTACAAAAGCCGGACGCTTGCCGGTGATTTTCTCTATGCCGTCGAGCACTTCAACATTGGAGTTGGAGAGATTGTCGACAATGACAACGTCATATCCTGCATTCTGAAGCTCGACTGTTGTATGCGAGCCGATGTAACCGGTGCCGCCGGTGACCAGTATTCTTTCTTTGCTCATGACTTAGACTTGCTGTTTTTGATGTTTTGGTTTTATACTGCAAATTTAGTGATTTATAGTTCCGTCTACAAGTTTTTTCTTATAAAAATCTTATATATCCGTCCAAATAACCGTTAGCGGCCACGGGGGTAGTCTGACATTCGCAAAATACAGTCGTGAAACGCCCGACTTTGGTAGTACTGTCTACATTGTGGGAGGCTTTCGGCTGTCAGCGGATTTTTTTGTAGTTTTGCAGGTGGAAACGCCGGTGAGGCGCTGTCCTGAGTAGATATTCAATATTAAGTTTTTTATGGAGATTTCAACAACGTTGTCGCGCAAAGAGGCTGTCTTGTCATTCGTATGGCAGCATGCTCTTCTGCTTGTTTCAATCTATCTGATGACTCTTGGTGTAGTGTTGTGTATCAAGTCCGATCTCGGCAGCAGTGTCATATCGTCGTTGCCGCTGTCGCTCTCTATCGCCGGGGCGCGGGGGCTCGCGCCGGCTCTGACGGTGGGAGGCTATACGATAGTGATGAATTTCGTGCTGGTGGGTCTTCAGATAGCCGTCCTGCGTAGCCGGTTCAATCCCATGCAGCTGTCTCAGCTTGTGATAGGTTTTGTGTTCGGTTGGTTGATCGACATCAACATGATGCTCACCGATTGGCTTGAATGTGCGACAGTGATCTCGCGGATAGCCACTCAGTTTGCCGGTTGTGCGGTGATGGGCGTGGGGATAGCCCTTGAGGTGCGCTGCGGTTCGGTGACCATGCCTGGCGAGGGATTCCCGGTGGCGTTGAGCCGTGTCACGGGAGTGGCTTTCCCACGTGTGAAGATAGTGGTGGATACTGTTCTGGTGGTGTTGGCGGTGGTCAGCAGTTATCTGTTTTTTGGTCGCTGGGCCTGGAATATTGTGGGGCCTGGCACATTGTTTGCAATGATTTTTGTCGGCTTGGAAATCAAGCTGCTCAATCCTTATCTTGGATGGTTTGACCGCCTGCTGTCATATCGTCCTGGTTTCAGACGCTATATAGTGGGTCTGGCGCGGTTTATATACCGTCGCAACCCGAGGGACTGATGGCTTGCGTCTGCCGGTCGGTTCAGTCATATACACCGGTCGAGAGATAGCGTTCACCCGTGTCGGGTAGCAGCGCTACGATCGTTTTGCCTTCTGATTCGGGTCGACGGCCTATCTCGAGGGCCGCGGCGAGTGCAGCTCCCGACGATATGCCGACGAGCAGACCTTCCTGACGGGCTATCTGGCGTGTCATGGTTCTGGCATAGTCTGTATATACGGTGACTATCTCGTCGACTACCGAGGGATCATAAATGACAGGAGTAAAACCGGCGCCTATCCCCTGTATGCCGTGCGGCCCCGGATTCTCACCTGAAAGCACGGCCGATTCACGCGGTTCTACCGCCACAATCCTCACATTCCGGTTGCGGCTCTTGAGATAGCGTCCGGTGCCGGTGATCGTGCCGCCGGTGCCTACGCCGGATATGAATATGTCCACTTTCCCTTTGGTAGCGTTCCAGATCTCTGGGCCGGTAGTGGCTTCGTGCGCGGCCGGATTGGCAGGGTTGGTAAACTGTCCGAGCACGATGGCTCCCGGTGTGGAAATCCTGATTTCTTCGGCTCTGGCTATGGCACCGGCCATTCCGTCGGCGCCCGGAGTGAGCACGATCTGCGCTCCGTAGGCTTTAAGAAGCTCGCGGCGCTCCTTGCTCATGGTATCGGGCATGGTGAGTATCACCTTATACCCTTTCGACGATCCTATCCATGCAAGTCCCACTCCTGTGTTGCCGCTGGTAGGCTCGACTATCACGCCGCCCGGGCGGAGCACCCCGGAACGTTCGGCCTCGGTGATCATGCTGAATGCCACGCGGTCTTTGACGCTTCCTCCGGGATTGAAATATTCGAGTTTGGCTATTATGTCGGCTTTTATTCCCATAGCGTCGGAAAAACGCTTGAGGTGAAGCAGGGGTGTGTTGCCTATGAGGTCGGTCAGATGCCGGGCTATGTGTTGTTGCATGTCTTCACTATGTATTGATTGACGTTATAACACGCCTTTTCAGCCTAATGTTCGGTGCAGAGCCGCTGCAGTGAGCAGAAAACAGAGTTCGGAGATGATGAAGATCGCTCCGCAGCAGTCGCCTGTATATCCTCCGATCTTGTGGCGGATATACATGATCAGAAGCGCTGCGGCGATGACCGGCGCGAGCGAGGCCAGTGCCAGCGGCCAATGGAGCAGCGTCAGCGGCCATGCCGACAGGAGAAATCCGGTGAGCAGTGTGGCCGGGCGGATACGTGTGTAGACAGTCAGATTCTTTGCCTCTTCGCGCTGACGTGCGTATGGCATGGCGTTGATGATCATTCCGGCGCAGTATTTGCTCCACACATCGGCCGCGAAGACTGTGGCGCAGGCTACAGCCACCGGCAGAGAGGCTATCGCGGCTGCCGCCAGCATATAATACAGGGCAAGAGCGATGACTCCGTATGTGCCGATGTGTGAATCCTTCATGATGGCAAGAATCCGTTCGCGCGACGTGCCTCCTCCCATGCCGTCGGCGAAGTCGGCGAGTCCGTCCTCGTGCAGAGCGCCGGTGAAAAGGGTGCGGGATGTGAGTGCGAGAAGTGCCGCCACAGGCGCGTCGAAGACCAGAGATGCAAGCCATAACGTCAGCGCGCTCAATCCTCCGGTAAGCCATCCGGCCACAGGCCACAACTCCACGACACGCTCATAGTGGCGCGGATCTATCTCGATCATCCTCCATAGAGGAAGTCTGGTGAAAAACGATATTGCTGCTGCAAGGCGTTGCATCAGTCGAAATATTTTGTCACGTTGACGTCGGCAAACGAATCCATCTCGTTGATCATCCTCACCGCCGACTGAAGGATGGGATAGGCGCAGACTGCGCCGCTCCCTTCGCCAAGGCGCAGGTCGAGGTGGAGCAGAGGCATGGCTCCGAGTGCTTCCAGAGCCAGACGGTGGCCCGATTCGTCGCCCTGATGGCCGTAGACGGCATATTCGGTCACTTCCGGATATAGCCGTGAGGCGGCCAGCATGCAGCTGGTCATGATGAATCCGTCGACAATGATCACCATTCCGCGCTCGGCTGCACGCAGCATTCCTCCGACGGCCATCGCCATCTCGTAGCCGCCGAACCATGCCATAAGGTCGGACACGCTACCGTCGCCTGAATAGTTCTTCCAGGCGCGGGTGAGTACGTTGAGTTTGTGGTCGATGCCTGATCGGTCAAGACCGGCTCCGGCGCCCACGCACTGCGGCAGCGGTGTGCCGGCGAATGCGTGCATCCACATCGACGAGGCCGATGTGTTGCCGCTGCCCATCTCGCCGAAACTGACCACGTTGCAGCCTTCGTCGGCCACCATGTCGACGATTTCCGCGCCATGACGCAGACATAAGTCGAGTTCGTCGTGTGTCATTGCCGGACCATGCAGGAAGTTGCGTGTCGAGCGTCCCACCTTGCGGTCGATTATGCCGTGTCCGGCCGGAATGTCGTAATCAACCCCGGCGTCCACAAGCACCAGACGGAAACCGTGCTGTCGGCACAGGAAATTGATACCGGCTCCTCCTTTGGCGAAATGGCCGAGCTGTTGCCATGTCACCTCTTTGGGCGAAACGCTGACTCCTTCGCTTATGATTCCGTGGTCGGCGGCAAACAGTATATTGCACGGATTGGAGAGTCGCGGGGTGAGAGTCTGCTGTATCAGTCCGATCTGTATGGCCAGATGCTCCAGCTTGCCGAGCGAGCCCTTCGGCTTGGTAAGGTTGTCCACTTTGTGGCGCAGCGCCGGCTCTATCGTGCGGTCGGGACGCCTGAGGTCGAATGTGATCATTTTATTTTTACGGGAATACCTGATATGGTTAGATATACTTCCGACGCAATATCGGCCAGATGCCGGTTGACAAGGCCTTGAAGGTCGGTGAATTTTCGTTGCAGCGGATTGGGGCTTATGCCTCCAAGCCCGATCTCGTTGGTTACTGCTACTATGGTGGCATTCTCCATGGCGGCAATGGTGTCAAGCTCTTGGATGATGGCTTTGAGTGCCTTATCGGCATCCTCGTCGAAGTGAAACAGCATGTTGGTCGACCACACGGTGACGCAGTCGATCAGTGCGGTATCTCCGGCGACAATGCAGCGTGACGGCCACAGCTTCTCCTCGGCCAGACGCCATTGCGGTCCGCGTCGGCATCGGTGTGATTCAACGCGTCGTGCCATCTCTTCGTCGGTGATTACGGCTGTGGCCACATACAGAGGCGTCGCCGAAAGACGCAATGCGGTTTTTTCGGCCAGCTCGCTTTTCCCAGATCGCTGACCTCCTGTGATCATGATGATTTTTGCCATAGCAATGGCAAAATTACAAAAAAAATACGGAGCGGCATACGTGTTATACGAGTCGCTCCGTAAAAAAAATGGTATATGACGGTTAATCGAAGATGTGGCGTAATTTGCTGAAAATACGGTCTTTCACGCTGTCGCTGGGCTTCATATCGGGTTTGTCGCCAAGCTGCTCTATAAGTTTGCGTTCCTCGTCATTGAGCGTTTCAGGCACGTAGACCATCACGTTGACCAGCTCGTCGCCTGTGCCGTAGCCTTCGGTGGAGGGGAGTCCCTTGCCGCGCAGACGCAGTATTTTGCCGGGCTGTGTTCCCGGAGCTATCTTCAAGCGCGCGCGGCCTCCGATTGTTGGCACCTCCACCGATCCTCCGAGGGCGGCGGTGGGGAAGTCGAGCATCAGATTGTAGACCACATCGTTGCCGTCGCGTATCAGTTCCGGATGTTTGATCTCCTCTATGACCACGAGCAGGTCGCCATTGACTCCGCCGTGCATCGGCGCGTTGCCTTTGCCCTTGACGGTAAGGGTCATGCCGTCGGCCACGCCTGCAGGTATATTGAACGAAACCACCTGCTCCTTGTGCTGCACTCCGGTGCCGTTGCAGTAGGTGCAGTTTTCTTTGATGATCTTGCCATCGCCGTTACACTCCGGACACACTGCGGCGCTTTGGCTGAGTCCGAAAATGGTCTGTTGAGTGCGCATTACCGTGCCGGATCCATGACATGTGGGGCAGGTGACGAACGCCGTGCCGTCTTTGGCTCCGGTGCCATTGCAATGGTCACATTTTGCAAAGGCTTTTAGTTTCAGTGTCTTACTGATCCCCTTGGCTATATCCTCAAGCGACAGTTTCAAGGTGATGCGCAGATCGTCGCCGCGACGCTGGCGTTTGCGTGGACGTCCGCCGGCAGCACTGCCGAAGCCTCCCATATCGAAACCGCCATGGCCACCGAATATGTCGCCGAACTGCGAGAAAATATCCTCCATCGTGAAACCGTGTCCGCCGCCGAATCCACCGCCTGGGAAGCCCTGCGGCCCCATGTTGTGGCCGAACTGATCGTATTTCTGGCGTTTCTCCGGGTCGGAGAGCACATCGTAGGCTTCGGCTGCCTCCTTGAATTTCTCTTCGGCCTCCTTGTCGCCTGGATTTTTGTCGGGGTGGTATTTGATAGCCAGCTTGCGGTAGGCTTTCTTAAGCTCTTCCGGTGTGGCTGTCTTCGCTACGCCGAGCACTTCGTAGTAATCTCTCTTGTCCATCTCTTATGCCTCTCGATAATTACAGTCACTGTCCGACAGCCACTTTGGCATGACGGAGCACCTTGTCGTTGATAGTATAGCCTTTGGTGGGCGTGTCGATCACCTTGCCTTTAAGATTCTGATCCTCCACCGGCACCATGGCTATGGCTTCGTGCATATCCGGATCGAAGTCGGCGCCGTTGCTTTCCATCGCCTTTACTCCGTTCTGTTCGAGATATTTCACGAGTTTGTTGTAGATGATCTCCATGCCTTCTCTTATGGCGTTGGGATCGTCCACATCCTTGGTGGCGTCGAGACCGCGCTCGAAGTCGTCGACGATAGGCAGCAGACCTTTCATCGACTGTTCGTTGGCGTTGCGGATTATATCACTCTTCTCTTTTAGGGTGCGTTTGCGGAAATTGTCGAATTCAGCCATAAGAAAGAGATATTCCTTCTTCTCTTTCTCAACCTTGAGTTTCTCTTCGGCAAGCTCTTTGGCAAGCTTGTCGATCTCGCTCATTTCGGCATTCTCGATATCCTGGTCGCTCATATTTTCGGTTTCCTCTACCGATTCACCGATATTATCCAGTATCTCTTCGGACTGCATTCCGTCGGCTTTATCTGATGATTTCTTTTTATCGCTCATATTAGACACTAATTTTTTTATACTGTGCAAAAATCTTGCCAAACTGCAAGGCTCTTTATCTGACATAACAAACGGGAGCGGATAACGTTCAGTCAGTCAAGCCGCCCGATATAGATGTCCATGCCGGGGAACTTACCTGAAATATCGTCTGACAAAATGTCACATCCAAACAGACCGTAGACAGCCGAGCCGGATCCTGACATGGAAGTGTAGACGGCTCCCATGTCGGCAAGTTGCTGTTTGATTGCGGTTATTTCGGGGAGTTGTGCGGCTACCGATGCCTCAAAATCGTTTATTAGGCATCCATCCCATGAAGAAATGGGGCGTGTGATAGCTTCTGCCACCCTGCCAGGGGCAGTATAGGATTTCACGCCGGAATATGCTTCGCGGGTCGAAACTGATCCAGCAGGCTTTGCTATGACTATGCTGTACCCGGCAAGCGAGATGTCGGCCGGAGAGAATGTCGTGCCGGTGCCGGTGGCTGTCACTGGGCGGTTGCGGATAAAAAACGGGCAGTCGGCGCCGATTGTGGCGGCTATTTCCTCAAGCCGCTTGTAGTCAAGCCCGAGGTTCAGCATCGTATTGAGAGCCTTGAGCGCGAAAGCCGCGTCGGCCGAACCTCCGCCCAGCCCGGCGCCGTCTGGAATCACTTTGTGGAGATAGATGCTGACAGGCGGAAGCGTCGTGATGGCATCAAGTGCACGGTAGGCCTTCATGACCAGATTGCTCTCCGGCGGGCACTCTACGCGTCTCCCCGAAGTGAACAATTCGGTCACTCCTGATTTCGATGGCACAATTTCAAGTATATCAGTCCACCCTACTGGATACATCACGGTTTCTATATCATGATAACCGTCGGGCCTCCGTCCGGTGATGGCCAGCCCGAGATTGATTTTTGCGTTCGGAAAAACTATCATACCGACAAATTTAGCCATTTTATCGCAAACAAGCGACAACCGTTCTACAAATATAACAATGGAATCAGTTTGGAAGTATGTCAAAAAACGGTGACTGGCTTGTGTTCATGACAGGGCGACATTTCCGAACACTTTGCGGTGTGAAGGTGTTTGTCAGGTGAAAGGATTATCAACCGACACTAAAAAAAATCTATTATGGACAAGTACGTATGTGAAGTATGCGATTGGGTGTATGACCCCTCAGTAGGAGATCCTGAACATGGTATCGCTCCGGGCACCTCGTTTGAAGATCTACCCGACGACTGGGTATGCCCGTTGTGTGGAGTGGGCAAGGATCAGTTCGCTCCGGTAAAGTGACAATTCACTTCAAAAACCTATGGCCATGTGTCGGAAGTAAAAAATCCTGACTCATGGCCATGTTCATATACTGACGGATCATTCTGGCGCAACCTGAAGCCACGCAGTCATGCTAATCTTAGAGATTGTCTAAATTTATATAATACGGATTTTGAGAAGGATTGTCAGATGGATTTTTGTTTGTGATGAGGGAGTGTAGCCGTAGCTACATGACCGGGGAGCAAACAAAAAGACGCTGGAAAGACTCTCAAAAGCAAAGTGATATGAATTTTAGATAATCTCTTAGCGTTGCCTTGGAAGAATGGGTTGTGATGGCGGAGTGCGGTGGATGTCAGATCTGCGATCGTTCAAACCGGAATAACAATCATCGGTATGTCGGCCCGGAACAACAGCCTATGAGCCATGCCGGGATTGAAGAGGCGCGCGAATACGTTTTTCTTCTTGTTGAGCACGGCAAGCATATTGATTTTCGCGGTGCGGTCGATCGAGTCAAGTTTTTCAGTCGACTGATCGCTTGCCGCGCTCATCATCTCGAATGTGCATAGCGGATAGTTTTCGCGGCAGTATCGTAGCAGGGCGTCCTCGGCGGCAGTAAGGCCGTGTGTCGCGTCTTTGCGGCTTCTGATGTGGAGTAGCGTGACACGAAGCATTGATTCGTCGAACAGCCGCGACAAGGCGTCAAGACCGAGCATGTCCTCCTGGGTGAGAGTGCAGAAGAATACAATGTGGCGCATGCGTTCAATTGTGTCAGTCGATGCTGATTCCGGTATGGTGAATATGGGTGTGCGGCTTGTATCGAGCACTTCGGCAGTGACGCTTCCCACCAGTTCGCGCTCTTTCTTGTCGGCGCCGCGTGTGGCCATGACTATAAGCATCGGCTGATGTTTTTTTGCCCATGCGTTGATGGCGTCCTCGGGCACTCCCTCAGTGATCTCTCTGGTGAACTTCACCGGTGGTATCTCACCCTCCTTGATCATGTGTTTTAGTTCGTCGCACAGTGTGATCATGGAGTTTTCGGCTGCTTTGGCTATGCTTTCGCGCAATTGTGCTCCTGCGACATCGAAGTCGAGAGTGTCGGATAGCTGTATCGAGGCAGTCAGAGCCGGATCGACAAATGCGTTGAGCAGCACGATTTCAGCCTGATGGGCGTGTGCTATCCTGAAGGCGGCCTTGCAGGCTTTGATTGACATCGGGGTGAAATCCACCGGCACAAGAATCCGGCGTGAGAGCGGTAGATCCAACGATGTGACGGCCGGACCTACGAATATTTCACGGTTTTCTATGATCCGTAAGGCTGCCGGAAGATCATGTTCTTTGATTCTGACTCTGACTCCCGAAGAGATGATCGGTGACGACAGGTTGACGTTTTGCAGCACAGCTTCGATCCCTTCGCTTTCAAGCAGCGATTTCAGTTCGAGTGCCCGCTCATAGGTGTGGATGGCAATAGTTATCAGTCGGTCGTCCATGGCTGGGGTTCTATAGATTTATTTGCGGTGAGGAGATTCAGACGTGTCTTTCGGGGCAGGAGAACTGTCCGGACTGTATCGTGGAGAGAGTGGAGGGGAATATGACCGCCGGAAGAGAGAATTAATGAGGAAGGTGGGGAATGAGAAAGGAGAATGCGTATGTGGGGGCTTGATTGTAGCCGCGAAAGTAGGGTGGCGGTCTGCGGCAATCTTTCGGCTTTGCCTTGACGCCTCTGACAAGGCGGTCGGCTGGCCGTCGTCAGGCGGCGTCAAGGCGTTTGTGCCGTAGTATGGTTCTGTTTTCAGCAGTCACGTGGAGAGACGTTCTCTGCCGAGTGGATTTGGGGTGTGACCTCAATCCTTGTTCTGCTCCTTGAGGATTTCGAGAGCCATATCGTAGATAGTGGTGTCGTCGAGTACCACGATGCCGCCATCGGGTCCCGGCTCGATATGAACTCCGGCGTTTTTGCCGAACTCATAGTTGCTTCCGCCGAAGTAGTTTCTTACGGTCTGTACGGTTATATTGAGCTTGTCGGCGATCTGGTGTGTCGCTCCGTCGGGCAGGCTGTCTTTGAGCTTGCGCAACTCATTGAATGTAATAGTCTTAGCCATAATAAAATGATTTATTGGTTAGAAGTGAATATTTTCTTGTTTGTTTTGTCTGCTTAAAAATAGCCCCAATATTTAATATGGCCAAATATTTTGCCGAAAATCCTGATATGTTTTAGAGCATAAAATCATATTTTCTCTACGGCTGTCGATTTGATCCATGCGCGGTGATTGTTGTCGATCTGCACGTCAAACCATTTTAAGCCAGTCGTATCGGAGCGTTCGGAAATCGAGTCGAGTATCTGGAGCTTCACACCTTCGTGCAGCAGCATGGCCTCTTCGTTGCGGTCTTTGGGCTCACGCGGCGAGGTGCTCAGTATGGTCGAGGGCACGATTATGACAGCGAGGTCGTGGGCAGTGGATATTTTGCGTGCTCTGAAGGCCGTCAGTATGGCTCCGACGGAGATCAGCAGCAGCAGTATTCCTCCGAAAAAACCGGCTTTTCTGATGATGACGGTGTCGGTGAGTATATACATAGCCACGCATGCCATGCAAAGGGCGAATATTGCGAATGCCGCCCATGCCCAGCCGTTGGGAGTGAGAAGGGTGGCAAATCGGTCGAAGGCGTTGCTCATGAATGAACCGCGCTCACCCTGTCGGTCGGCCAGACGGGCATTGACAAATTCCAGATTGGTGCGGGCGTCGGAAAAAGTCGGATCGATACGCAGTGCGCGTTCGTAGGCAAGGATGGCTTTACCCGGTGCGCCGAGCCGATAGTAGGAGTTGCCGAGATTATAATACAGTTCGGGCGAGGTGCCATACTCGTCTATCGCCTGACGGTAGAGTGCGGCGGCTTCTTCAAATCTGTCGGCGGAATATGCCGAGTCGGCCTGCTGGTCGAGTGTCCGGGCTGTAAGGCTGCTGGCAGAGAGTGTCAGGGCTGCTGACAGTGATATGATCTGAAAGATTTTCATTTTCTGAACTTGATATTTTCCATACTGTTGATGGCCTGTGAGGCTTTACGGTAGATGTCGGATGTCGACGGACGTGTGTCGGCCGGAGAGTAGCGTGCCATTTCGCAGTCGTCGAGCACCTCGCCGAGATTGGCTCTGACCTCTTCGGGCGCGCCGGCGTCAGCGAGCACGGTCATGATGTTTTCGCGGGTGAGCTGTGAGGCGGGTATGCCGAGCTTGTCGCTGAGATATCCCCAGATCGCTTTTAGGATCTCTTCATGGAATTTCTCGTCCTGACCGGTTTCCGAAAGGTGTTTGGCAAGCTTAAGCCGTCGGCGTGCCACCTTGTTGGCCTTGATCAGGCGGGTGCCCTTTTCGTCCGACGCCATGCGTGCGCGTTTGCCTCTTGCCAGTGCCGCGCCGGCCACACCGGCTACCATCAGCACCATCAGCGCCCAATACCACCATGTGCCGATCACGTAATTGCGATGCATGGCAGGATGCTTGTCGCCGGTCTTGATATGGAGTATGTCGGTGTTTTTGCTTTCGATATCCTTCTGTTCGGCCGATGCTGCCGCAGATGTGCCCTGAGCGACCTTGATGTCATAGACCGGAGTTGACAGTGTGACATACTGGCCGTTTGACGGGTTGAAATACACAAATCTGTCGCTGCCGATCTTGAACTGACCGGTGGCCTGTGGCACAAATGTGTATTCCACGGTCATTGTGCCGCTGACGTTGCTGCCGTTGACACGTGTGTCGTAATCGGTGTGAGGATTGTACAGTTCGAATTCCGACGGGAAGTCGATCTCAGGCTCTTTTACATATTTGATATTGCCGGTGCCGGTGACAGTATATATCAGCGTGGCCGGATCATTGGTGCGGAAGCTGTTGCCCACCAGACGGCTGTCGATGGTGAATGTTCCTACCGCTCCGCTGAATCCTTCGGGCTGCGGCGATGGAAGAGACTTGATCTCTATCGATGCGGAGTTGGAGCTGACTTTGATGTCGCGCTCCTGTGGCGTGCGCACGTTGAAAAAACCCATGTTGACATTGTCGTATTGCACCACGCTGATGTCGTAATTGCCCGAGTTGATGGTCAGGCGTCCGGATTTCTGCGGAAATATGATGCAGCGTTTGAGAAGTGCGGTCATATAATTCTGGCCGCGATAGTTTTCCACCTCGTTGAGCTGAGCCTGTATCGGAACCTCTTCTATGAGAAAACCGTCAAAGCTCGGTTGCTTCGTGGGCATGAACGATGAGATGGAATATTTGGTATAGAGCTTGATCGTACACTCGATTGCCTCCTGTTCGTAGGCTGTGCTCTTGTTGAGAATGATCCGGACAAACACGTCATCGGACTGTACGGTACGGTCGGAGCTTTGGGTGGAGATATCGTCGATGTTTACGGCCGGAGTGCCGTTTCCGGCATTTCCTTGTCCGGAGGAGGACGACTGTGAGTTGGCCACGATGGTGAGCTTGCGTCGCGAGGTCGACAACTGTCGTCCGTCGGCCTCTACGGAGGCCTCGCCGATAGTGACAGCACCCTCCTTTTCAGCGCGGTACACATAGGTGTAGTCGACTCTTGAATTGGAGCGTGTGCGGCCGTTGATCATCTCATAGCTCTGGCTTCTGCTCTCCGACGGTCCATAGAGCAGTTTGCATCCGGGGATCTCCGGGACACGCAGCGAGCGCAGGCTCGGATTGCCGTCGACAACCGAGTAGGTGATATAGAACTGTTCGCCGACCATAACGCGTTCGGGGGCTTTGACCTTGAACGCTACCTCGGCTCGCAGTCCGGCCGATGCGATGATCGTCAGCGCTATGAATGTCAGAAACTTTTTCATCATGCTTCGTGATAAGTCGTGTAAGTCTTATTATGTTGTCGGCCGAAATGTTCTCCGGCTGTAAGTGTCAGGAACAGATTCCGCGCGACAATGATTACCATGGATTGGTGACCTGCTTCTTTCGTGCGGCGGCAGCTTTTTTCTTTTCGGCCTCGACACGTTTGCGTGTGGTAGCCTCTTCGTTTTCCATCGCCTTCAATATCTTGTCGGCGTTGGAATTGCTCATTTGCTGTTGCTGCTGTTGCTTTTTCTGCTGATCTTTTTTGTCCTGCTGCTGTTGCTGATCCTGGTTCTGCTGCTGATCCTGGTTTTGCTGATCCTGATTCTGTTTATCTTGCTGCTGTTGCTGCTGGTCCTGATTCTGCTGCTGGTCCTGATTCTGTTTATCCTGATTATTCTGCTGGTCCTGCTGCTGTTGTTCAAGCTTTTTCTGGGCTATGCGCAGATTCTGGCGCGCCTTGTCGTCGTCAGGATTCTTGCGAAGCGAGTGTTTGTACATATCCACTGCGCCTGCAAAATCATTGTTGTTGAACGCTATGTTGCCGAGATTGTAGAATGCCTTGCCCGACAGATTGGTGTCGAATCCGTCTTTGCCGAGCTGCCGCAGGATTTCCGAGGCATCCTTGATGGGATTGTTTCCGCTGTTGGGATCGGCCGATCCGCTTTGGCGTATCAGTGACGCGGCAAGATTGAAGAGGGCAGTTTCCGACTGTGGCACCTCCTCCAAAGCTTTCCGGTATTTCACTTCAGCTTCGGCAAAACGCTTCTGACGGTAAAGACTGTTGCCTTCCCTTATGAGATTGCGTTCCTGTTTGGTGGTGGGAAGGATCTCTTGGTCACTGTCGGATGCACGGGCGGTAATGCCAAGCATTCCGGCCGCAGCCACCAATATCATAGCCAAAGTCTTATTTGCCGTTTTCATCTTTCTTTCCTGAGGTTTGTTTTGTGAAGAAGTTGATGTCGCGGAGCCACGATATCTTGCAGTAGGGGAGCAGTCCGTCGATCACAAGCATCATTATGGCCAGTATCGCGGCTATGGGGAACAGTTCGTTGGCGGCCGATGCGGCTGTGCGACGCTTGAACTCCGTCTTGCCAAGCTTGTCAAGATGGCTGTCAAGATCACCCACTACCGACGAAGATCCTCCCGAGAGATACACGCCGTCGCCCGCCTGAGCTATCTCTTTGGCCATAGACTCGTTGAGGGCGGTCATCACCACCTGACCTTGCTGGTCTTTGAGATATTCGCCTCCGCTCATGGGTATGGGTGAGCCTTTGCCGCCTCCTATGCCGATCACGTCGACCTGAATCCCTGCCGAGGCTGCGCGTCGGGCTTCCTCCACAGCATTGTCTTCGAAATTTTCGCCGTCAGTGATCACGATTATGGCCTTGCGGAAGTCACTGTCGGGGGTGAATGAATTGATGGCCATATCTATGGCAGCTCCTATAGCGGTGCCTTGAGTGGGCACCATATCGGTATTGATGCCGTTGAGAAACATTTTGGCCGAAATATAGTCGGATGTGATCGGGAGCTGTGTATAGGCATCTCCGGCAAAAACTATCAGACCTACCTTGTCATCGTGCATCTTGTCGATGAGCTTCTCCAGAATGAATTTGGCGCGCTGCAGACGGCTGACACCCCGGGGATCATCGGTCGATGACGCCAGCATCGAATTCGACACGTCGACGCATATCATCACCTCAATACCTCTCGACACCGTTTCCTCCTCTTTTTGTGAAGCAGTGTCGCCACCGGTAGTATAAGGCCGCGCCAATGCTATGATGATGAATGCCAGAGCAAGGCATTCGATTGTAAGCTTGATCCAGCCCATGTAGCGCGATGAGTCGGGCATCATTGCCCTGACCACCTTGAGCTGGCCGAAACGGCGCAACCGACGGCGCCGACTCAGACGGCTCTGGAAATATAATGCTGCTATCACTGGAATGGCCAGCAGCAGATATAGCAATTGAGGATATGCGAAGCTCAACATATTGTTTTACGCGTGTAGTGTGTTATGACTTTACGGGATAGTGCGGAGCACGGTGAATCGAAGCAGCAGCTCAAGTGCCAGCAGTGCGAATGCGATCCAGGCCCACATCATGTAGTTTTCCTCAGTGTGACTGAAATTGCGCACGTCAAGCACTGTCTTTTCAAGAGCGTCAATCTCGTCAAACACCTGCTTTAGGACATTGTTGTCGGTGGCACGGAAATATTTGCCGCCGGTTATGGAGGCTATGTCGCGGAGAGTGGCTTCGTCAATGACTACGGGAAGGTTCACATACTCGATGCGTCCGAACGCATTCTCCTGAGGGAACGGCGCCATGCCGTTGCGTCCGATGCCGATAGTGTACACCTTGATTCCGTATTTCTTGGCGATCTCGGCAGCCGTGACCGGAGCTACATTGCCTGTATTGTTCGATCCGTCGGTGAGCAGTATGATGCTTTTCGACTTGGCTTTTCCGTCTTTTATACGGTTGATGGAAGTGGCCAGACCGTCACCGATTGCCGTGGCGTCCTGAAGCATTCCCATTTTGATGTCGTTGATGTAGTTGACAAGAAGAGCCTTGTCGGTGGTCATGGGCACGGCAGTGAAACTCTCCCCGGCGAAGATCACTACTCCGATATTGTCGCTTTCACGTCCGCTGACAAACTGCGAGGCCACTTTCTTGGCTGCTTCAAAACGGTCGGGCTTGAAGTCGCGCGCAAGCATACTCGTTGATATGTCGAGCGCTATGACTATATCTGTGCCCTGAGTGTTGGAGGTGCTCCAGCGGTCGTATGCCTGCGGACGTGCAAGGATGACGATCAATGCTGCCAGACACAGTGCCCGCATGACGAACAGGCCGTGGAGAAGCCATGCGCGCAGCGGACGTCCGTTTTTTGCATAAGGCGCTATGATCGACACCGACATGGTGGCGTGCTTGCGGTTGCGGTTGAGTATATACCATGCCAGATACGGTATGAGCAACAGCAGAAACCATAGATATGTAGGATGTGCGAATTGCATTTGATCAGAAAGTCGTGTTAGATTATTTGATGTCTTCGGCTGTATCTTTCTCGGTGTCGGTCGGCAGGGGTTTTGTGTCCTCTACAAACTGCAGGGCCGAACGGAATGATGCGGCGTTGTCCTCGGGGAGCGGCCGTGCCTTGGCAAACTTTACGAAGTCGGCTATCTCAAGCACACGGCTCATGTATTTTTCAGGCATTCGCGTCTCCTCATTATTGCGCAATGACTTGACTATCTGCGATGAAGTCATCTCCATTGCGTTGATGCCGAAACGGGTGTCGAGATAGCTGCGAAGTATGTCGGTGAGTCGTGTATAGTATTCCTTCTCCTGACCCTTGTCGCATAGATTCTCTGCGCGCAGAGTTTCAAGACGCTGCATGGCGAGTTCGTAGGGCGGGACAGGTTTTTTCGCAGGTACGAGCGGCAGCCGTCCCTGCTTTATCCATTTGAAATAGATATACAGGGCAGCACCGATGACGAGCAGTGCGAGCAAAATCCACAGGCCATAGTCGGTCATCCAGTCGGGGAGGAAGTCAAAGAAATGGCGAGGCGGATTCTGGGCGTCGTAATAGTCATGGATCGTGGATAGCGAATCAATGGCCACCGGCATCACTTTCAGGGCGGGGCGGTTGCTTTCGGTCACTTGCCCGTCCTGCACGAACAATACCGGAGGCAGAGTGTACAGTCCCGAATCAAAAGCCTGGAGTATCACCTCCTGACGCAGCTCTTTGTTGCCGTTGCCGAGATCGGTCACAAGCGGTTCACCCACTTTGGCCACCTCCACTTCACGCCAGAGAGTGTCGGGGAGCATGATACCTCCCGTTTCGTCGATTTTTCCGGTCACTTCCACATGAAGAGGCGTGGTGCGCCCCATCTCTATATAGGCCGAGTCGAGTGCTACCCTTACTTTGACCTGTGCGGTTGCCGCGCCTCCTGCCCCTATGGCTGCAAGCAGTATTGCGGTTAGGAGTATCAGTGGTTGTCTTGCCGAAAGATTCATGTCTTTATGGTTGGGAATGTAATGTTGGTGGGTGTGGAGTGTGATCTGTCGTCCGGATGCTTGTGGTGATGATTCCTGACGCATCATGCAGCGGTTGCCGCACTGCGCGCTGTCATCTTACGCCACGCCGTTGGAAAAGAGCCATTAATGCGCGCACGTAATCCTCATCGGTGGCAATCGAGGCTATGTCGACTCCGCTGTGACGCATCGTTTCAGTCATTTTCTGTTGGCGGTCATACCACCATTTGCTCAATGCCTGCCGTGTGCGCTTCGACGAAGTGTCGAGCCATCGTTCGCCTCCGGTTTCGAGATCTTTCACACGAATCAGTCCTATATCAGGAATCTGGGTGTCACGTTTGTCGAAAACCTGTATGCTTATCAGATCGTGCTTGTTGGCGGCTACCGACAGTGATGTACGGTAGGATTCGGCATCATCTATAAAGTCGGAGATGACAAAAGCGGTGGTGCGCTTTTTAAGAGCATCGGTAAGATATCGCAAGGCTCCTCCTATATCTGTGCCTTTGCTCTCAGGAGAGAAGTCGAGCAGTTCACGGATGATGAAGAGAATATGTTTCCGGCCTTTTTTGGGTGGGATAAACTTCTCTATTTTGTCGGAAAAGAATAACACACCGATCTTATCGTTGTTCTGTATGGCCGAGAAAGCGATCGTGGCAGCGATTTCGGCTATCATCTCACGCTTTTCCTCGCCTAAGGCTCCGAACAGACGGCTTCCGCTGACATCGACAAGAAGCATCACTGTCAGCTCGCGTTCCTCCTCATACACTTTTACATACGGGTGGTTATGGCGCGCAGTGACGTTCCAGTCTATGTCGCGCACATCGTCGCCATACTGGTATTCACGCACTTCAGAGAAGATCATTCCACGACCTTTGAATGCGGTGTGATACTCTCCGGCAAAAATATTCTGGGAGAGTCCGCGGGTCTTGATCTCGATCTTCCTGACTTTTTTTATGAGCTCGGTAGCTTCCATCAATCAGTCGGTAGGATAGTGAGTGTCGTGTGGAGTTTCTTCGCGTCAGGGCACTTCGACCTTGTCGAGTATCTCCGATATGATCTCGTCGGAAGTGATATTGTTGGCTTCGGCTTCATAGCTGAGCCCGATGCGGTGGCGCATCACGTCGTGACACACTGCTCTGACATCCTCGGGTATCACGTAGCCTCTCTGACGCAGGAAGGCGTAGGAGCGGGCGGCTTTGGCCATGCCGATTGATGCGCGGGGAGATGCTCCGAAAGAAATGATGCCGCTGAGATCCTTCAGATTGTAGTCTTCCGGACGACGTGTGGCAAACACTATATCCACAATATAGCGTTCGATCTTTTCGTCAAGATATATCTGTTCTACGATCTTCTGGGCGTCGAGAATCTCTTCGGGACGCAGAAGTGGTTTGACTTCGATCTTGCGCGGTGAGATGTTCTGGCGTATGATCTGGCGTTCGTCGTCCTTGCTGGGATAACCTATGATCACCTTGAGAAGGAAACGGTCGACCTGCGCTTCAGGCAGGGGATATGTGCCTTCCTGTTCGATAGGATTCTGTGTGGCCATCACCAGGAACGGCTCGTCGAGCTTGAATGTCTGTTCGCCTATGGTCACCTGTCGCTCCTGCATGGCTTCGAGCAGGGCGCTCTGCACCTTGGCCGGAGCACGGTTGATCTCGTCGGCCAGTACGAAGTTGGCGAAGATCGGGCCTTTCTTTATCTGGAACTGCTCTTTCTGCACACTGTAGATCATCGTGCCGGTGACGTCGGCAGGAAGAAGGTCGGGAGTGAACTGTATGCGGCTGTAACGGGCGTCGATCACCTGGGCAAGTGTCTTGATGGCGAGTGTCTTGGCCAGACCGGGGACGCCTTCAAGAAGCACATGGCCATTGGCCAGCAATGCTATCAGCAGAGAGTCAACAAGATGCTTCTGCCCAACGATTGTCTGATCCATCCCTTTGGTGATGAGCTGTACGAAATCGTTCTTGCTCGCCACGAGGTCGTTCAACTCTCTGATGTTAACGGATTCGCTCATAAGATGTTTTGCGGCTTTGTTAAGTGGTTAGTTCGTATGTGAAGTCTAAAATCTGATTGCGTGGCCACTGTACGTGAGCAACAATGACCTACGCAAAATTATATATTATAACACCCGGGAGCGGCTAACGGTGTGTTAAATTTAGCTATTATAGGTTTATTCTTACAAACCTTTTAATTATTTCACAAATATTGGATGTTGTTCGGGCTGTCATTCGGTAATGACCGGAGAGTTTTCAGTTAGCTCGGTCTCAATCGTTTGAGGCTGACCAGAGGTGTGTACGAAATACATCACATAGCAGCATAGCGCCAAAGCACCTATGGCCAGTCCGACGATTAGTCCGACTATGAATCCTTTGCCGAATCCGTTGTCAGCAGCTGCGTCGTCAACGTCCGTGCTCACCATGTATTCTTCATGAGTATCCTCGTTATCAGTCGTATCGGCGTTGTCGGTCAGGAACCCTATCTCGGCCGGATACGCTTCAGATGTGGGTTGCAGGCTGTCGTTGGAGACAGTTTCGTCCGTTTCGGCTGTTTCGTCGGCGTCAATAAATCCTGGTGTGCTGTCGGACTCCGTTTCGGCGATAATCTTTGTCTGGACTGTGATCTCTTCCTCGACTCCGGCCGCATCTGCGGCAGTCGGCTCTTTATGCATCACAGGCTGCTGCTCGCAGGCTGCGACAGTTTCAGCGGTTGCAATCTCCGTGTCTGTCACTGCCTCTGGCAGTGGTTCTTCTGTCAGGACCTCCTCTGTCGCCGCATATACGTGAAGGGGCGTTTCCTCTTCTATGTCTTGTTCGGTCGTGACGGAAGCTGAAGTATCAGCCGGAATATCGTTAAAGTCGCTTTCAGTTGCCTCTTCGGCAAGTTCTTCAGGCTCAAACATGGCGAAAGGGGCGTTGATTCTTTCAGCCCACGCATCCGCCGGGCTGAACTCTACCGGATCCGCCGGATTGTCCGACAGAGAGAATGTGCCGAGGCCTTTCACCTCCACTTTTCGTCCTTCGTGGAGTCCTTCGGCGATGAGTTCAAACAGACGTTTGATCAGAGTTTCCATTTCGGCCGAACTGCGTCCGGTGGTTTCAGCCACTCTGTCGGCGAGTGCCCGCAAAGGTATCTTTTCGTTCATCAGTTAAGGGATTTGCGGAGCACAACGCTCGATTTGAATTCTACGGTAATGGATGGAGGTATCAGCATACGGCGTCCTTCATCATCGGTATCGATGTGTTCATCGGTCTTTACCGACTGGAATGTGCCGAATCCAGGTATCGCCACCGAATCGCCCTGGGCGCAGAAATCGCCCAAAGCATCGACGATGGCCTTCACTTCAGCCTCTATGACGTCGACATTGTGGCCGCTCTCCATTGAGAGCTGTGTTTCGAGTGATTTGGTGTCAGTCATTTTATTATTTCTTTGATGGCATATCGAGGACGGTGTTTGACCTCGATAAAAATCTTGCCGATATATTCGCCGACGATGCCGAGCGCCATAAGTATGAGGCTGCCCAGAAACCACACCGAAAGCATGAGTGAGGTCCAGCCCGGTTCCACGTCGTGGTGAATCCATGAAAGCAACACGTATATGGCTGTGGCGATATCAGCGATCAGCAAGCCGAGCCCTACATAAAAAATCATTCTGATCGGACGCGACGAGAATGAAGTGATGCCGTCGACCGAAAAACTCAGCATTTTTTTGAGAGGATATTTTGATTCGCCAGCCACACGTTCGTTACGGTCATATTCCACTACGGCTGTGGTCAGGCCAATCTGAGGCACAATGCCTCGCAGGAAAAGATTGCTTTCGCCGTATGACGAAAGCAGTTCGAGCGCTCGTGCGCTCATAAGCCTGTAGTCGGCATGATCATATACGGTATCGAGTCCCATGCTGTGCTGAAACCGATAGAAGCCTCGCGCCGTGGTGCGCTTGAACCATGTGTCGGACTGACGGCTGCGCCTGACACCGTAGACAATTTCTGCACCCTCGCGGAAGCGCTTCACCATCTCTATCATGGCCCGTGGGTCATCCTGCAGGTCGGCATCGATGCTTATGGCCGCGTCACACTCGTTTCGGACTGTCATCAGGCCGGCGAGCAGAGCATACTGATGTCCCCGGTTGTGGGCGAGCGACAGTCCCCTGACCATCGGATTGGAAGCGTGCAGATTGCGGATTGTGCGCCATGTGGCGTCGCGGCTTCCGTCGTCGCAACACATTATGTAACTGTCGGACGACACCAGACCGTCGCCGACCATAGATCCGATGATATCTGTCAGCCGTGCGACAGTCAGCGGCAGTGCCTCCTCTTCGTTGTAGCAGGGGATCACTATGGCCAGACGTGTGCTCTTGCCTGACGTAATGTCGGTCGAACTCATTGCGTGGGGAATTATACCTGCGACCCTTCTGCAGGTCGCAGGTAGTGTTTACGTTGGTGTTGAATCAGTAGTTGCGGGCAAAGATCACGCGCTGCTTCGACGGACGTCCGGTCACCATGCATACTCCCGGAGTCGTGTCGCCGTCAAGGGGAATGCAACGGAGTGTGGCTTTGGTGTCCTCTTTAATCTTAAGCTCTGTTTCGGTTGTGCCGTCCCAATGTGCGAGGATAAATCCGCCCTTCTCGATCTCTTTCTTGAATTCGTCGTAGGTATCCACGGTGCGTGTCATTTCCTGCCGGTGGGCAAGAGCTTTCCTGTAGATATGGGTCTGTATCTCTTCGAGCAGAGCCTTTACGTGGCCGGCTATGCCTTCGAGCGGGGCTTCGCTCTTCTCGAGCGTGTCGCGGCGCATGATCTCAACGGTGCCTTTTTCTATGTCGCGCGCTCCGACTACCAGACGCACAGGTACGCCTTTAAGCTCGTAGTCGGCAAACTTGAATCCCGGGCGGCGGTTGTCGGCATCGTCATATTTCACGCTGATGCCCATCTCCTTGAGCTGGAGCAGGATCGGTTCGATGTGTGAGCTGATCTGCTTGAGCTGTTCGGCGTTTTTATAGATAGGCACTATCACTACCTGTATGGGGGCGAGGTGGGGCGGAAGTACGAGGCCGTTGTCGTCGGAATGGCTCATTATCAGCGCTCCCATCAGGCGAGTCGACACTCCCCATGAGTTGGCCCATACATATTCGGGCTGGTTGTCCTTGTTGACAAACGTCACGTCGAACGCCTTGGCGAAATTCTGGCCGAGATTGTGCGACGTGCCGCTCTGGAGGGCTTTGCCGTCCTGCATCATAGCCTCGATGGTATAAGTGTTGACAGCTCCGGCAAACCGTTCGTTGGCCGATTTGACACCCTTGATTACCGGCATTGCCATATACTTTTCGGCAAAGTCGGCGTAGAGGTTGATCATCTGCACTGTGCGCGCTTCCGACTCTTCGGCTGTCGCATGGGCGCAGTGGCCCTCCTGCCAGAGGAATTCAGATGTGCGGAGGAACATGCGCGTGCGCATCTCCCAGCGCATAACGTTGGCCCACTGGTTGCAGAGTATGGGCAGATCGCGGTAACTGTGTATCCAGTTGCGGTAGGTGCCCCATATTATTGTTTCCGATGTCGGACGCACTATAAGTTCCTCTTCGAGGCGCGCGTCAGGATCTACAATCACTCCGCGTCCGTCAGGATCGTTTTTCAGACGATAATGGGTCACTACGGCGCACTCTTTGGCAAAGCCTTCCACATGTTCGGCTTCACGACAAAGAAAAGACTTTGGTATCAGCAGAGGGAAGTAGGCGTTCTGTACGCCGGTTTCCTTGAACATCCGGTCGAGTTCACGCTGCATTTTTTCCCAGATGGCATAGCCGTAGGGCTTGATGACCATGCATCCTCTCACCGGCGACTGTTCGGCAAGGTCGGCTTTTATAACGAGGTCGTTGTACCATTGCGAATAGTTGTCGGCTCTCTTGGTGAGGTCTTTGAGTTCTGTTGCCATTTTCGTATGTTAAGATGATATGTTGTTTTGTTATTTCAATTGTCCTTTATACGCCTCGTCGATCAGCTGCGGCCCTGGTATGAAATACACCTCCAGCCGTCGGTTGAGCGCGCGGTTGTCACGAGTGTTGTTGTCGGCCAGCGGCATGGTGGACGACATTGCGAACGGTATGATGATGAGGTTTTCCTGAATCTGTCCGGATTCGACTGCAAGCATGAACCAGTCGTAGACCGAATTGAGGCGTGAGGTTGAGAGTTCATCGCGGTAGAGCTCTGATCCGGTGTCGTCGGTATGCACGGCCAGCACAATCTTGTACATCATCGGATTCTTCATGTGTGGCAGCAGCGGTGCGAGCAAAGCGGTGCCTTCGGTGGTGAGCATGGTGTCGTTGGGCAGGAAGAGATCGTCGGTCGGAAATGTGACAAGCACCACCTCGTCATCTCTCACAAGATCCACGGTCACTTTATTCTTCAGCTGTTCGGCAAGGGCTCTTATGGTTTTCTTTACTCCGCTTTTTGCTTTTTTATGTACTTCTGGAGTAGAGATGTTGGGCAGAAAATCCATATCCATGTAGGCCTCTTCTGTAAATCCCTTGTAAGGATCGGTGTAGCGGTTCTCTTTCTTTTTGAAAAACTGCGCTTCGGCATCCATGGGCCATGCGAGCAGCGCTACAAGTGCCACCGCCGTCAGAAAACGGGCTGCGAAATTACTGGTCGAGAGAGTTTTCATAGTCTATCTCGGCTTCGATGAGCGGTGCGATGTCGTCATCGTTGATCTTTGATTCCTTGTCTTTGCGGAGCATGCGTCGCGCGTAAGCCACAAGATCGTCGAGCACAGCTTCTTCATCGTCGATCTCTTCGTCGGCATCTATATCGAGCAATCCGTTCTCTTCATAGAAGTCCCAGATGATGTCGATGAGATTAAGCAACTGGTCGTCATCATAGGCTTCGGCGCGCCGGCCTATGGCTTCGCGCATATATTCTATGGCTTTTGTTTCGTCGAACTCCATGTGGCAGGGGATTTTTAGACTATTTAATGGATTCTTTATCTGTATAGCGTCTGTCAAAGTGATTCGATTCCGTCAGGAGCGTCAAAAGTGATAATCTGTCTGTCGGGATCAATATCGGTTATGAATTCATCGGCAAGCGGCATGTAGACGGTGCGGTCATTATCGGCGTGAATGATCGCGAGCACATTGATAGTGCTGTCCTCTATTCCGTCGATGACACCTATCGCAGTGCCGTCGGGCTTGACGGCCTTGAATCCTATTAGATCGGATGCGTAGAATCCGTCGTCGCTCTCGTCGGTCATTTCGGCCATGTGTTCGCGCAGCGCATATACTGTCTTGCCGTTGAATTCGGCCGCGGCAGTGTCGGACGTTATGCCTTCGATGGCTATTATATACGACTCGCGCCCTTTCTGACGGACGTTTTCAATGAAAAAAGGCACATAGATCCCATCTATATCCATTACGATGCATTCGGTGCGTTCGATATCGATCCGGTCGTCACGAAGGTTGATCACCATTTCGCCCTTAACTCCGTGGGGCTTGATGATGGCTCCTATGGCGGTGAGTTCGCTTGCCTTGATCATGTAGTCTGTTTTTGCGGATATGGAAGGATCAGCGTTTGCGTCGTTTCTTGCCTGTAGGCTGTTGTACGGCCTTGAATTCGTGAAGTCTCATCTCTTCGGGATGTATCCGTATCTCTCCATGCGACAATTCTGCAAGATCTTTGAAGATCTTCATGTCGTCAACACCGTCGCAGTTCACCTCCAGCATGAGTTTTTTCATGTGGTTTGCGATCAGTCTGACTAATGTGTCGCGTTCCTGCCCCGGCTCCATGGCTGAAGCGGTGGCGACAAGGCGTTCGACCGATTTGCCGTAATGACGGTAGCGGATATTCTGCAGGCCGTAGGCCACACGCTCGGGTGTACTCTGGAGCGTATCCTTCTCTACCTGATCGAACGGATAGTCGATGTCAAGCCTGAAGTCTGAGATAATGGCCAGATGATCCCAGAGTTTACGCGTGTGGTCGGGATCGTTCTTGGCCTGTGGCGTCAGCCGGATCATGGCTTCTATGATGCTTCTTGCGCAGGCATTGCGCTCGTCGCGGTCGGTCAGGGTGAGGCAATGCTCCACCATGTTCTGTATGTTGCGTCCGTATTCAGGCAGTTTCAGCCGTTCAAGCTGAGTGTTGTATCTTAACATCAGTAGGTTTTGAAAATTTCCTCAAAGTTACGCATTATCCCGCATTTCTGCAAATAATGAAAAAATCCGTGCCGCTGATGGAAATATCCCATAGTCGGCACGGATTGTGACTGCTTCGGTCTGGGTAAGTCTGGCTTACATGTTCATTCCGCCGTCGACCTGTATCACCTGGCCGGTGACATAGCTCGACATGTCAGAAGCGAGGAATGTGGCCACGTCGGCGATATCCTCGGGCTTGCCTCCGCGGCGCAGGGGTATCTTCTGTACCCATTCGGCGCGGACGTTGTCGGGGAGAGCGGCTGTCATGGCTGTCTCGATGAAGCCGGGGGCAATGGCGTTGGCGCGGATGCCGCGTGAACCTACTTCCTGCGCTATGCTCTTGGCCAGAGCTATAAGGCCTGCTTTGGAGGCGGCATAGTTCGACTGGCCGGCATTGCCGTGTACTCCTACCACCGATGCCATGTTGATGATGCTGCCGCTGCGCTGGCGCATCATGATGGATAGGGTGGCGTGGATGAAGTTGAACGCGCTCTTGAGGTTGACTGCTATGACGGCATCCCACTGCTGCTCGGTCATGCGCATCATGAGTCCGTCTTTGGTTATGCCGGCGTTGTTCACAAGTATGTCGATCGAGCCGAAATCCTTGTGGATTTGATCTACTACCTCTTTTGTCTGCTCGAAGTCGGCGGCGTTGGATGCGTAGCCTTTGACTTTTACGCCCAGAGCGGCTATCTCTTCTTCGGTGGCTTTGCCGTTTTCATCGATTACCAGATCGGTGAAGGCGATATTGGCGCCTTCCTGGGCGAAGCGGATTGCCAGTGCCTTGCCGATGCCGCGTGCGGCGCCGGTGACGATGGCTGTTTTTCCTTCAAGTAGTTTCATCTTTTAGGTGTATTATTGTTTGATATTGGTGTTGTTCTCAGATTTGTCGGTATGGTGCTGAGGCGTGACTATGCTCTCCATGACAAAATCGATGACGTCGCGGCGCAGTGATCCTATCTCGGCTGCCCCCTCCTCAATGTTGCCTTTGATCATACAGTAGTAGGCTCCCTGAAACACCATCGCCAGCATAGCTTCGAGGCGGTCGGCCTGTGATCGTGAGAATATGCCTTTCCTGACGCCCTCGTGGAGTATCTCGCGCAATATCTCACGCTCCTTGACAATGGCCAGCCGCCTTATGCGCTCCACTCTCTTAAAGTCAAGAGTGAAGAGCGATCTTATGGTGCCTGGGTGATATGCCACGACATCGTCGATGGTGTCGAACCGTCCGATGAGAAACTGGCGAAGCTTCTCTTCCGGTGGAAGATCAGACTGTGCTGTCAGCCTTATCCGTTCCACCTGCCGCTCGCTTTCGCGCTCTATGACGGCATTGTAAATCTCCAGCTTGTTTTTGAAATAGGTGTAGATGGTGCGCCTCCCCTTGTCAGAGGCGGCCGCAATGTCGTTCATCGTAGTGTTTTCGACGCCTTTGTGCACAAAAAGCTGTCGAGCCACATCTATGAGCTTTTCGCGAGTTTTCAGTACCATATCTGCACAGTTGCTCTTTCGATGTGCGAAATTACTCAAAATTGTCGAATTAACATCTATTGTGGGGGTCTTTTTAGTTTTTGGAAAGCATATACGGGGCTTTTTTAGTAATTTCGCGACTTGAATTTCAACTCTGACCTAATCTTATCGGATGATAAAATACAGTACATTACGTAGATCGATATTTGTCGTGTTGGCCATGGCCATGGCCATGGCCATGGCTGTGTCCGTCAAAGCCGCCGGGCCGGCGTCGCCGATCGGCGTCAGCGGTGTGGGCGAATCACATCTTGGTATATACATAGCCGATATAGCGACAGGCGAAACGTTGCGTGATATAAACAGCAACGCTGCTTTTGTGCCGGCCAGCATTACCAAAGCACTGACATCGGCGTCGGTGCTGACTCTCATGAACTCCTGTGACCGTTATGAAACCCGGGTTGAGGCGGTGGGCAAGATAACTGATGACGGCACACTCAAGGGCGATATAGTGGTGCGTTGTGTCGGTGATCCTACCGTCGAGTCGGCTTATTTCGATGAGGCCGGAGGATTCGCCGACAGCATAGCCGCTGCCGTTGTTGCAACAGGTATAAAACGAGTAGAAGGCACGGTGGTGATTGATTCGTCGTTGATGCCTGAGGAGGGCGTGCCCGACGGATGGGCTGACGAAGATATCGTGTGGCCCTACGGGACATCGCACCATGCGGCGAATTTCCGTGACAACAAGTTTGTGCTGACCCTCCCGTCGCGAAAGTCAGTGCCTTATGTGCCCGGACTGCAAGTGTCGCACACCCCGGCAAAAGGATCGCTCAAGATTGACCGCAAGAAGGATTCCAACGTCATAATATCGCGTGGAAATCCACGGCGCAATGGCGAAAGCATCACCGTCTCTACGCCGGATCCTTCGGCGGTGATGCGACATGAAGTGATGCAGAAACTTCGCCACAATGGGGTGGAGATGTCCGATGCTCCGGTGTCGGCCGATGGCGATGACGTTGCGTCCACACTCTATATCCACCGGTCGCCTGAACTTGTCGATATATTGCGCAGTCTGATGTATCGGAGTGACAATATGATGGCTGAGGCCATGCTGCGGTCGGTAGCGCCGGGGCAGTCACGCGCATCGGCGGTCAAGACAGAGCTTGACATGTGGGAAACGCGCGATGTGGATACGCGGCGTGTGGTGATCGAGGATGGAAGCGGACTGTCGCGCAACGACCGTCTGACCCCAATGTTTCTTGCAAACGTTTTCACATGGATGGCATCACACTACAAGGCTCCCGACTATGTCAGCCTGTTTCCAAAAGCTGGCTGCGACGGCACTCTCAAGAGTTTTCTTCGTGACACACCTCTTGAAGGGCGAGTGGCGTTGAAGACCGGAAGCATGAGGGGAGTGCAGTCATACGCCGGCTATATGCTTGGTGGCGACGGACAGCCTACGCACGTTATAGTCATAATGGTCAACGGTTTTACTTGCGGACGGACAGCTTTGAAGACCGGGATAGAGGATATGTTGCT
The DNA here is from genome assembly GCF_003024925.1 of Paramuribaculum intestinale. Classification (GTDB taxonomy): domain Bacteria; phylum Bacteroidota; class Bacteroidia; order Bacteroidales; family Muribaculaceae; genus Paramuribaculum; species Paramuribaculum intestinale. The sequence continues at coordinate 9,158 of NZ_PUED01000002.1, read as the reverse complement.
CTCTATGTTTGCCCCAGACTATGTGCGTCCGGTCAAGCAAGTGACCAAAGCACCTAAGAAAAAGGGTGGGGCGTCTCGGACTAAATCGCAGAAATCCCGCAAGTCATCGAAGAAGAAACGACGGGTATGATAGTGGATTTGTTGCCATTCTGAAAATTTTCGGTAATTTTGTGTCTGAAACCAAAAGCATTAAAGATATGTATAATAACGATAAGGCCGGGCAGATCCTTACACTCGCTCTCGAAATCGAAGGACTTGCTCTTCTGATACAACGCCGCGGTGACCTTGTCAACCCGGAGGTGAATTGTATTTTGCATGATAAGGCATCGGCACTGCTCGAACTGACAAAAGTTATTGCCGGCTCGCATGAAAGCGTTGAGGCAGTGGCTGCGGCCGATTCAGCGCCAGTGGTGTCATGTGTAGAGTCCGTAGGCTCTAAAGAACAATACCCGGAGTTAGAGCCGATGGAGAAAAAAGATGTTGAGACAGCCGTGGAGTCAGAGCCGTTGGCTGGCAATATCGGTCGCGACGACGTGCATGCGTCCGGATCTGTTTCGTCCGATGACATGGCGGTGGCTGATTCGGCGATCGCCGAGGAAGTGGCCGACAGCAGCGACTCCATGGTCGAAGATCGGCAAGCAGACCGTCATGTGGCAGAGCCTGACGCTGTCTCAGTGACTTATGCATCTACGCCTGTGGCCGGACATCCGGTGTTCACGCTGAATGACCGTTTCAGATTTATACGCGAACTGTTCAAGGGCAGCAGTCAGGATTTCAACGACACTCTGCGTCTGGTATCCTCAATGTCGTCGGCCGACGAAGTGATCGAATATCTGTCCGATGATCTGTGTCTGGATCCTGAAAACCCTGATGTGGTTGACTTTACGGCAATTGTGACTCAGCGTTTCCATTGATGGCCGGACGATTGTATATGGTGCCTACTCCGGTGGGTAACCTTTCCGATATGCCCCCGCGTGCCGTGGATGTGCTGCGCGAAGCTGATGTGATATTGGCCGAGGACACACGCACGAGTGGTGTGTTGCTGCGTCATTTCGAGATATCGACTCCGGTGGCAAGCCACCACAAATTTAATGAACATCAGACCGTAGGGTCTTTCGTCGACCGTATGGAGGCCGGCGAGAATATCGCGCTTATAACCGATGCCGGCACTCCCGGCATATCCGATCCCGGATTCCTGATATCAAGAGAATGCCGACGTCGCGGAATTGAGGTGGTGACATTGCCGGGGCCGACAGCTTTTGTGCCGGCGTTGGTCGATAGCGGCATTCCGTGTGAGCGGTTCTGCTTCGAAGGATTCCTGCCGCAGAAAAAGGGGAGAGCCACGCGACTTGCAGAGATCGCTGCTGATCCGCGGACAACAATTATCTATGAGTCGCCTTTGCGGCTGGCCCGAACGTTATCAGATCTTGCCGCAGTGTGTGGCGTCGGACGTGAGGCCTCTGTCAGCCGTGAGATATCAAAACTGCATGAAGAAACCCGCAGAGGCACATTGGGAGATCTGGCAGAATATTTTTCGCAAAACAATCCGCGCGGAGAAATCGTTATTATCGTAGCGGGCAACAAAGAGTTGTCGCCACGCCCAAAACATAAAAACAAATATAAAAACGACACCGACGACGAATGAATGATTTGCTGGCGGTGGCGTATCTAAAAATCAACAATTCAACTATTATGAAGAGAACAGTCTTTATGGCTATTGCCGTGGCTGCTGTCATGACTTCATGTGGCACACGCGAAAAACTTGAAAAAGCCGAAGAACAGAACGTACAGCTCAATTCAGAGCTTCAGGCAACCCTCGCTACGCAGGATTCGTTGTTTGCACTTATCAACGACATTACAGCCGGGATGGGACAGATCAAGGATCTGGAACACATTATCGCTACTCCAGGAAATGGCTCGGATGCACGCTCGCAGAAAGATCAGCTGCGCAACGACATGGTGGCCATTCAGGAAGCGCTTCAGCAGCGCCGCGACCGTTTGGCTCAACTTGAGGAAAAACTGCGTAAAAGCGGCGTACAGAATTCCACTCTTACCAAAACCATAGAAAACCTCAAGGCACAGATCGCCGAGCAGGAAACAGAAATGGCCACTCTCCGCAACCAGCTTTCGGCTGCCAATGTGCAGATAGCAAGCCTTGGACAGAAGGTCGATTCGCTCAGCTCCACAGTCTCGACTGTCACCACAGAGCGAGAGGTGGCGCGTCAGGAAGCAACACAGCTCAATGACGAGCTCAACACCTGTTACTATGCCGTAGGCAACAAATCGGAACTGCAGAAAAACAAGATTATACAGACCGGATTCCTTCGCAAGACAAGAATACTTGAAGGTGACTTCGAAAAAGCCTACTTCATAAAGGCTGACAAACGCACACTTAACAACATACCGCTTCACAGCAAGAAGGCGGAGGTGATGACAAAGCAGCCCGCAGCAAGCTATTCTATCGAAGATCAGGACGGACAGAAGGTGCTGGTGATCAAAGATCCGACACAGTTCTGGGAAGTCAGCAACTTCCTTGTGGTGAAGATTGACTGATCAAATTATAGCAAAGATAATATACGATCGTGTCCCCTATCGGTGTTTCACCGGCGGGACACGATCTTTTTTGTGGTTTATATGCTCATTATGGCAATAAGTGGAAATGTGTTGCGTTTATATGAAAAATGGCTCTGAGAATACTTCATTGAATGTAGCGTAGTGAAATCCCGACAGATTCCAACAGGACCGATTAGTGTATCATGACCGGATTATTAAATAGTGGCAGACGTTACGGCTGGTTGATCAATCCGGCTTTGTCGTTCATGGCCATAGTCATGGCGGTGTTATCGTATTATCTGACTTCATTGTTGGTCGGGATGGCTCAGGCTCGGGTGTGGATGTCACCCAAAGTCATTATCGTCGCATCGGTTGCATGGATCATTGCTGGATGGCGGTTGATACGTCCGGAGGAATTGCGCGCGCTTAAAATGGAACGTACTGCCCGCAGTGCCATAAATGCATGTGGCGTTCATGCTGTTTTTTTTGTTGTGTTGTTGTATCTGATTGACGCTCCTTATGTGGAATGGAGTACTCTGGCTGTGTTCTATGCGCTGATGTTCATATCGCTTCCGATAGCCTGCGTAGTTTCGTTGCAGCTGCTGAAGTTTCTACGTCGTTGCGGACGCAATCATCGTCGTGTGGTGATAGTGGGGATGAATGATACAGCTCTGCGGCTTTACGACATGATGGCCAACGATGGTTATGGATATGTCGTAGCGGGTGTGTTCGACGACAATGCCGTAAGTTCGGTTGACCCAGATCTGCCGGTAATGCCTGTCGGCGATTTGGGCGGCTTTGTCAGAGCCAATGACGTAGAGGAGATTTTTTGCACTCTTTCCGGTGACAATGAATCGGCGCTTCTCCAGTCTATTGAAGTGGCCGACAATAATGCTGTGACGCTTCACATCGTGCCACAGCTCACGCGTTTTGTCAACCGTGGGTTTGCAGTCAATGAGATCGGACGGCTGCCGGTCATGACACCCTTGAACAGTCCGCTCGCCTCACGGTTTAATATATTTATGAAACGGATGCTGGATATAACGGCGTCGTTGGTCGGAGTGGTGTTGTTCCCTGTTTTTTTTATACCCATAGCAATATCTATTAAGCTGACATCGCCTGGCCCGGTATTCTATCGCCAGCTGCGCACCGGACTCAAAGGCCGCACGTTCAATTGCTTGAAGTTCCGTACTTTGCGATATGATCCATCGGACGATGAGTCGCCGGTGGCCAAGACCGATCCGAGAGTCACAGCAGTGGGGCGTTTTCTGCGGAAAACGTCGCTCGACGAACTGCCACAGGTGTTTAATGTGCTCAAGGGCGACATGTCTATAGTCGGGCCGAGACCTCACATGGTATCGCATACCGATGTTTACAGAGATCTGGTCGACCGTTATATGATGCGACACACTGTCAAGCCGGGTATCACCGGATGGGCTCAGGTCAATGGATTAAGAGGTGGAACCGACCATCTGTGGAAGATGGAGAAGCGTGTGGAGTGCGATGTGTGGTATATCGAACACTGGTCGCTGTTGCTCGATATAAAGATCATTTTCCGCACATTGTTTAATATATTAAAAGGCGATGACAATGCCTATTGACGCGTCAGTGCGCGGTGTTTACCCGTCGGTCAGTACGTGGATCATTGTCGAAAATTAAGAGTATGTTTGAATTTCACGTCTATTCACTTAAAGAGGATTTTCGTAGAGATTGGCGTGAGTTGATGAGGGAGCGATGCGGGCATCGTGACCGATGCAGCTTGACGCAAATCGCCCGAAAAGACCTTTGAGGGGATAGAAAGAAGTCCATATATATTTATTCGTGTTAAATTCAAACATGCTCTAAGGTTCGAAATAGTAAGACGCTGTGTCACATCATTGTATGACACAGCGTCTTGATGTTTTGTCATTATGGGCTGACCTTCAGATCGAAATGTCGGCCAGGTCGACAGGGAAGTGGTGGATCAGATATTCGAATCTATGATCTTTATCTTCTCTGAAATCTGTGCGATCTCTTCTTTGAGATGCTGCATCTTCCGTTCCATTTCTCTGACTATAGAGTCGCCGTTCTTCGATTTGGAATTGAAAAAGCCCATATTGTTCTCATAGGTTTTCAACTCCTGACGGCGCTGTTCGCATGCCCTGACCAGACGTTCGCGTTCGCGCGACAGTTTGCCGGAGTCGCCGGCCGACGCTTCTATGCCGGCCTGGAAGTCGGCCATGCGTGCGCGGTTCTCCTTGATGTCGAGCTTGTCGAAGAGGGTGCCTACGACTTCGCGATATGCGTCCTGAAGCTTGTCTTTCTCTTTGAACGGCACATGACCGGTTTCCTGCCATTGCTTGCGCAGTTGCTGTACTTCTGCTATGGCCTGTTCGCGCGGTGTGGTGTTTTCATCCGACGCTATGACATTCAGGCGGCTGATGATTTCGCGTTTGGTAGCCAGATTGGCTTGCTCGGCTCGGCGTGTGTCGCCGTTGACCTTTTTCTTGCGGTCAAAGAATGTGTCGCATGCCTTGATAAACCGCCGCCATATCGCATCGCTGTGTTTACGTGCCACCGGTCCGATCGTTTTCCATTCTTTCTGAAGTTCTACAATGGCATCGGTAGTCTTTTTCCAGTCGGTGCTTTCGGCCAGCACCTCGGCTTTTTCGCATAATGACGTTTTCTTTGCAAGATTTTCGGCGAATTCGTTTTTAGTCTTTTTGAAAAACTCCGATTTACGTCCGAAGAAGTCATCACACAGTGCCCTGAAGCGGTTGAACAGTGCCGTGTTTGTCTTTCGCGGGGCAAATCCGGCCTTTTTCCATTCTTCCTGTGCCTCAAGTATAGTCTTGGTCATGGCGTCCCATTCCTGATACGTCGAGGGCTTGCTGAAGTCGAGAGCTTCTATCCGTTCGCACAAGGCTGTCTTGATCTCTTCGTTTTCCCGCTCGCGTGCTTTACGTTCTTCGAAATGTGCCTGATATTTTTTGTTTATTTCAGCTGAGGCATCCTTGAAGGAGGTCCATATTTCCTCACGGACATCCTTTGCCACCGGCCCGATCTCTCTCCATTTGTCATGTAGGCTCTGCAGCCGTCGGAATGCTGTGATCACGTCAGGCTCTTCGGTCAGTTTGCGGGCCTCGTCGAGAAGAAGCTGCTTTTCGGCCAGATTTTTCTTGAAGTCATAGTCGCGGAGTTCCTTGTTGACTTTCCACTGGTCGTAGAATGCTTCCACGGCATCCTGATAGTTTTTCCATAGCGCAGTGGCATTCTGTGGCGGTACCTCGCCGATCTCTTTGAATTCGCTCTGTATCTCCTTGATACGCTGATAGTGACGGTTGACATTGTCAGTGTCGGCGCCAAGAGTTTTAAGTTCGTTGATCAGGGCTTCCTTTTTGTCAAGATTAGCGGCCTGACGTGTTTCTATCTCGGCTCTCTGACGCGCTTTCTTCTCTTTGATAGCGGCAAGGGCGGCCTTGAACCGTTCTTCGATCGGATCTTCGGTGTCAGTAAATGCTTCGCCCTCTTCGCCGGCTTCATCTTTACGGCGGAGTGTCAGCTCATTGTGGAGTGTATAGAATTGTTGCTTGATTCGGGCAACGTCATCGGCGACAATCTCCGAATCGTCGGCGACAATCATTTCAATGGTCTTCAGCAGGGACTCACGGGTGACGTTCTCTTCACTGGCGCATTCGGCATCCTCCGGTGTTTTGCCTGGGAGCTCTTCGTTTGGCAGGTTAGGCGTGGCAACCTTTTCATTTAGTTGTTCGGCCCGGTCAAGCATTTCCATAATTTAGAAATTAACTGGTTGATGGTATTCTATAGGGTATGTCCGATCAGTCGGCATTTGCCGGCATGATCCATTGAAATGCCAAAATTAGACATTATTTCTAATAATTCAATTTTTTTGTGGAAAAAATCGTAGAAATTATGCGAACGAAATGCACCCCGCAAAATTTATGTTGCCAAGCTTTTCGAAAAAGATGGAGATGATCATGGAATTGTGTAATTTTGCGCTATGAATCGAATCCTCCATATTGTGGTGGCCGCAGGCAGTGGCCGTAGATTTGGGGCAGAGTTGCCTAAACAGTTCCATCTGATAGGGGAGCGTCCGGCGCTGATGCTTGCTGTCGACGCCATGAGGCGCTTTGGATGCGGCGGCACGGTCGTAACGGTACTTAATCCCGATTATATTGGATATTGGACCGAGGTGTGCGTGTCGGCCGGTTTCGATCCCGGGCCGATTGTGGCCGGTGGCTCCACCCGGTGGGAATCGGTGAAAAACGCTGTCGACGCGTATGGAGCAGATGCGGATATAATCACAGTCCACGACGGCGCGCGTCCGCTTGTCGGACGATGCGTAGTGGAAGCTGTGGTGGCGGCTGTGGCATCAGGAGCAAAGGGTGCAGTGCCGGTCGTGGCTCTTTCCGATTCGATAAGGCATGTCGGGGCAGATGGAAGTTCGAAAGCCGTCGATCGTGCCGCCTACGTGGCCGTACAGACTCCGCAGGGATTTTCAGGAATGGAATTCCGTCAGGCTTACGGAATGCCCTACAGTCCGGCGTTCACCGACGATGCTTCAGTGATGGAGGCTGCTGGATATGATGTGAGCCTGGTCGAGGGATCGCCGATAAATATCAAAGTGACAAATCCGTCGGATATCGCCATAGCTGAACTATTGCTCAGACAATGCAACGACTGAATGCCACCGACATAAAATACGTAAAAGGTGTCGGACCGAAGCGTGCGGCGCTGCTATCGTCCGAGCTTGGTATCAAGAGCGTAGGCGATCTGCTCCGTCATTTTCCCGCTCATTATATTGACCGCACAAGGATGTATGCCATATCATCATTCAGCGGCGAGATGCCGGCGGTGCAGGTCAGAGGGCGTTTCGTGTCGTTTGCCATACAGGGCGAGGGAGCGAAATCGCGTCTTACGGGGTTGTTTTCCGACGGAACGGCGACGATGGAGGTCGTGTGGTTCCGGCAGATAAAGAAGCTGAAGGAACTTTATGCCACGATGACCGACTATGTGCTTTTCGGAAAGCCCACCTCATTCTGTGGCCGTTGGAGCATGGTGCATCCCGAGGTGGAGCCGCCGTCGGATATGCATGGCGAGGGGAGTCTGCGTCCGGTGTATCCGTTGACTGAGAAACTGCGTAATCAGGGGGTGAACTCACGCGTCATCCATACGATGATCCGTACGGTGGTCGACAGGATAGCCCTCGGAGGCGTGACAGATTCCATGCCACCTGATATACTGCGTAGGCTCGGACTTCCGCCTTTGTCTACAGCTCTACGCGACATTCATTGCCCTTCATCGCCATCGTGTGCCGATATGGCCAGGGCGCGAATGAAATTTGACGAGCTGTTTTATCTTCAGCTCGATATACTTCAATACACCCGTCGACGAAAACTTTCGGTCGGAGGAATGCGATTCCCCCACATCGGCCATTATTTCAATACTTTCTACAAGGAATGCATGCCGTTCGAACTGACGGGAGCGCAGAAGAGGGTGATCAAGGAGATCCGGGCCGATATGGGATCGGGCCGGCAGATGAATCGCCTGTTGCAGGGCGATGTGGGCAGCGGCAAGACTCTTGTGGCTTTGCTGTGCATGTTGATCGCTCTCGACAATTCCACACAGGCGTGCATGATGGCGCCGACGGAGATATTGGCGGCGCAACATTACGAGACCATAAGCCGGCTGGTGGCGCCTATCGGCATTAACGTGAAGATGCTGACGGGATCAACTCCCGCATCGCAGCGGGCTGTTATCCACCGGCAGCTTGAGGATGGCTCGCTGCATATACTCATCGGCACTCATGCTGTGATTGAGGACAATGTGGTGTTTCGCAATCTCGGCTTCACAGTCATAGACGAGCAACACCGTTTCGGGGTGGCTCAGCGTGCGAGAATATGGAAAAAGAATACTGTTCCGCCCCACATTCTGGTTATGACGGCTACTCCAATACCGCGTACGCTTGCGATGACGGTGTATGGAGATCTTGATGTTTCGGTTATCGACGAGTTGCCGCCCGGACGCAAGCCCGTGACTACGATGTTGCGGTTTGACGACCACCGTATCGATGTCTACAAGGGCATGGGACGCGAGCTCAAAGCCGGTCGTCAGGCATATATCGTATATCCGCTTATCAAAGAAAATGAAAAGGTGGATATGCGAAGTCTGGAAGAGGGATATGAATTTGTCCGCGACAATTTTCCGTCGTATCGTGTGGCTTTTGTCCACGGACGTATGAAACCGGCCGAGAAAGATCATCAGATGGAGCTGTTTGCCACGCATCAGGCTGATATTCTTGTGGCGACAACGGTGATTGAGGTCGGAGTAAATGTTCCTAACGCTTCGGTCATGATCATAGAAAACGCCGAACGTTTCGGACTATCCCAATTGCATCAGCTTCGCGGACGTGTCGGCCGGGGTGCTGACCAAAGCTACTGCATACTGATGACTAAACAGAATATTTCGGCCGACACGCGCAAACGCCTGCAGGTGAAGACCTCCACTACCGACGGTTTCCTCGTGGCTGAAGCCGATCTGAAAATGCGCGGTCCCGGCGATCTGGAGGGAACGCTTCAGAGCGGGCTGGCGGTGAACCTTAAGAT
>NZ_PUED01000199.1 GCF_003024925.1 Paramuribaculum intestinale | reverse complement strand
CATTATACGCATTACACTACTACAAACACTGAACAGAAATGTCAGAATCCAAGAAATTCCTCCTGCAGGAATGCGATATACCGACCGCATGGTACAACGTGATCCCCGCCATGCCTGTAAAGCCGCGCCCGATGCTCAATCCGGCCACAAAGCAGCCGCTCACGGCCGAAGATCTCTTCCCGCTCTTCTCTGAAGAAGCAGCCCGACAGGAGATGAACTTCACCGACTCATGGATCGAAATTCCCGAAGAGGTCCGCGACCTCTACAAAATATGGCGTCCGACACCTCTGGTGCGTGCCCGTGGCCTTGAAAAAGCGCTCGACACACCTGCCCGCATCTATTTCAAGAACGAGAGCGTAAGCCCCGTCGGATCCCACAAGCTCAACTCGGCCATACCGCAGGCCTACTACTGCAAGCAGCAGGGAGTGACCAACATCACCACCGAGACCGGCGCCGGACAGTGGGGAGCCGCCCTTTCGCTCGCTTCGCGGATGTTCGGCCTCGAGCTGGCCGTCTACATGGTCAAGATCTCCTACAGCCAGAAGCCCTATCGCCGCTCCATCATGCAGACCTACGGAGCGGAGGTCATCGCATCGCCGAGCATGTCGACCAAAGCCGGACGAAAGATCATCACCGAGCACCCCAACTATCAGGGATCGCTCGGCACAGCCATCAGCGAGGCCGTGGAGCTCGCCATGTCGACCCCAAACTGCAAATACGCCCTCGGATCGGTGCTCAACCATGTGGCGCTCCACCAGACCGTCATCGGTCTTGAAGCCGAGAAACAGATGGAGATGGCCGGCGACTACCCCGACATTGTGATCGGATGCTTCGGCGGAGGCAGCAACTTCGCCGGCATAGCGTTCCCGTTCATGCGCCACAACTTCGCCGGAGAGCGCGACACCACATTCATTGCCGCCGAACCGGCAAGCTGTCCGAAACTCACACGCGGAGTGATGCAGTATGACTTCGGCGACGAAGCCGGCTACACCCCTCTGATACCGATGCTCACGCTCGGACACAACTTCTCGCCGGCCAACATCCATGCCGGAGGACTCCGCTATCACGGAGCCGGAGCGGTCGTCAGCCAGCTCAAGAACGACGGACTGATGGATGCCGTCGACATACCGCAGCTCGAATCGTTCGCCGCCGCCACAGCCTTTGCCAAAGCCGAGGGAATAATCCCCGCCCCCGAGAGCGCCCACGCCATCGCCGCCACCATACGCGAGGCGCTCAAGGCCAAGGAGGAGGGACGTGAAAAGGTGATACTCTTCAACCTTTCAGGGCACGGACTGATCGACATGACAGCCTACGACAGATATATCGCCGGCGACCTCTCCAACCATGAGGTGACCGACGAGGAGGTGGCTGCCAACATAGCCGGACTCGAAAAAATCATCTGACAAGGCGCTCCGCCTTCGAACCATACCGCCCCCGCGTCAGTTATAACATCACAAGGCGCGGGGCTTAAGGCTTCGGCCGATCTCATGTTTCTCTATCATCAGCAAGGAATGACACGACCACTTATTTCATCCATAACGCTTCTGGCTGCGGCCTTCGCCATGCCTACGGCGGCCTATGCCACGGCCGGCGACTCATCGCGACAGAGCGCCGAAGCGACGTCAATGACAGTGAGCCTCGATTCGTGCCGTAACATGGCGCTACAAAGCAACAAACAGCTTCTCATCCGCAATGAAGCCGTCAACGCCGCCCATTTCGACAACCGGGCGGCCTTCGCGGCCTATCTGCCATCGATCGACTTTGCCGGAGGCTACACCTACAATCAGAAGAAAATATCGATCTTTGACTCCGATCAGCTTCTGCCGACAAAGACATTCAACCCCGCCACACAGAAATATGAGTTCAACCTCGCGAAAAACCCGCTGACCGGCGAGCCGCTAAAGCAGCCCGACGGGCAATATGTGCCCGAAACCGTGGCTCTGATACCAAAAGAGGCCATGACCTACGACATACACAACGTGTTTTTCGGAGCCGTGACCCTTACGCAGCCTGTGTACATGGGAGGCAAGATAGTGGCGCTCAACCGGCTGACGCACTTCGCCGAGGAGCTGGCACTCGAGATGAAGAGCAACGAGGCGCAGAACATCGTCTATGCCGTCGACGCCGCCTACTGGCAGGTGGTGTCGCTCAAAGCCAAGCAGCGGCTCACCCTGAGCTATGTGGCTCTGCTCGACACACTGCGCCATAATGTCAAGGCCATGGTCGACGCCGGAGTGGCCACTCGCTCCGACCTGCTGACCGTGGAGGTGAAGCTCAACCAGGCACAGGTCGACCAGACCAAGGTCGACAACGGACTGGTACTCTCGAGAATGGCGCTCGCCCAGCTCTGCGGACTCCCCGTCGACACCCGGCTCACCCTCGCCGACGAAGACGCCGACCTGACCCACGCGGCATCGTCGGCAACGATGGCCGCCTCATCCTACGACATGGACGAGGTGTATCAGCGACGCGCCGACCTGCGCGCCCTCGGCTATGGAGTGAAGATGCTCGAACAGGGCGAGAAAGTGGCCCTGTCGGCCATGCTTCCCAATCTGGCCATAGTAGGAGCCTACTCCTTCAGCAACCCCAACATGTTCGACGGATTCAAAAAACGCTTCTCGGGAGCATTCTCCGTCGGAGCCATGCTCACAGTGCCGATATGGCACTGGGGCGGCAACTACAACAAGCTGCAGGCCACACGCTCCCGCACAGCCATGGCACGCCTTGAGCTTGCCGACGCCCGCGAGATGGTGAGCCTGCAGGTGAGCCAGAGCGCATTCCGCGCCCAGGAAGCCCAGAAAACATTCCTCATGACCACCGCCAATCTGGCCAAGGCCGACGAAAACCTGCGCCAGGCCGACATCGGCTTCCGCGAAGGAGTCATGACCACCGACAACGTCATGGAAGCGCAGACGGCATGGCTCAAAGCCAACTCCGAAAACATCGACGCAATGATCGACGTGCGCCTCTGCGACGTCTACCTCTCCAAAGTGCTCGGCAACCTGCGATACTGACCATCCCGGCATGCCGCTATCGGGGGCTACCGCCCCACAAACCGACAAATACGCATAATAAAACCAACAACTACTGATTATATGGACGCTGAAAAGACCGAAAACCGATCGCTGATGTTCGGACTGATCGCCATCGTGGTCGTCACACTTCTGCTCGCCATCATAGGCTTTGTATTCATGCGCGAACCCGACGAGATCATCGAGGGACAGGCCGACGCCACTTCCGTGCGCATCTCAGGCAAACTGCCCGGACGCGTGGTCGAACTCATGGTGTCGGAAGGCGATATGGTGAAAGCCGGCGACACGCTCGTGCATATCCATTCGTCGCTCGCCGAAGCCAAACTGATGCAGGCCGAGGCCATGGAAAATGTAGCCGCCGCGCAAAACCAGAAGGTCGACGCCGGCACCCGCTCCCAGATCATACAGGCCGCCGCAGAGCTTGTGGCGCAGGCCAAGGCCGGAGCCACCATCACCCGCAAGACCTACGACCGGATGCAGCGCCTCTTCGAGCAGGGAGTCATATCGGAGCAGAAACGCGATGAAGCCAAGGCAGCCTACGACGCCGCCGTGGCCGCGCAGCAGGCTGCCGAAAGCCAGCTGAGTCTCGCCCGCTCCGGCGCGCAGAAAGAGGACAAGGAGAGCGCCGCAGCCCTCGTCACCGCCGCCCGCGGAGGAGTGGCCGAGGTTGAGAGCCTGCTCGAAGACCAGTACCTGACCGCACCCTGCGACGGCCAGATCGACCAGATCTACCCACAGCCCGGAGAGCTCGTCAGCCTCGGAGCGCCGATCATGAGCCTGCTGAAGATCGACGACAAATGGGTGACCTTCAACGTGCGCGAGGAACTTCTCAGCCAGATGAAGCTCGGCGACTCCATCACCGTGGAGATACCGGCTCTCGACCGCATGTCGGCCAAGGCACGCATCTACTACGTGCGCGACATGGGCAGCTACGCCACCTGGAGAGCCACCAAAGCCACCGGCGACTGGGA
>NZ_PUED01000198.1 GCF_003024925.1 Paramuribaculum intestinale | reverse complement strand
TATGATTGTTGTGTGGAACAGTTGGCATTTATCTGTGTTAGCGTCTTTTAGACGCAAAGTTACAAAAAAAACGATATATCCCGTCTATATTTTCAGGATTTTGTCAACATGTTCGATACGCAGGATAAATCGGTGCAGAACAACGGCGCTGCGTCAGAATACCGGTGTTTTGACGCAGCGCCTGCTATGTTCATCCGTGTGGCATGGTTCCCGGAGGAGCTATGCGGGGCGAGGGATTCGTGTCAGGATTTTTTAGAGGCTTTCCATTCGTCGGCAAACTGTTCGAGGATCTGGCGTATGTTTTTGCCCAGACGCACGTAGTCGTCCTCGTTGAGGTTGGCGAGCGACACACGTATGCTCCAGCGGGGGCCGTCGAAGCCGTCGCCGTTGAGCACCACGCTTCCGGTTTCCGAGGCGAGTCTGAACACTATAGCCAGCGGGTTGTAGGTCTTGTCGAGATAGTCGGCGAATTCCTGCCCGTAAAGCTTCTTGGCCCATATCATCATGTCGATTTCCGAGTAGTAGTCGGCACGGAGCGGATCGTCGGGCATTGAGAATCCGAAGTTCTTCCACAGGGCGTCGTAGCGGCTGTGTATGAGCTTTATCATCCGTTCGTGGTAGGTGTCGGCGGTGTCGATGAGCGTCGACAGTGCGAAGAACGACATCTGTATCTGCTGCGGTGTCGACAATCCGGCTGTGTGATTGAGGGCTATGAGCCGGCTCTCGGCCACCATGCGGTCGATGAATTTAAGGCCGGAGACGTCGATCGTTAGGCTCTGGTAGCGCTCTTCAAGCTGCTTTTTCTTGTCGTCGGGAAGCTCGGATATGAGCTTGTCGAACACGTTGTCGGAGCTGACGGCTGTGACGGCCACTCGCCATCCGGTGGCTCCGAAGTATTTCGAGAACGAGTAGCACGATATCGAGTTGTAGGGCAGCTCGGCGGCGAGGCTGCGGTAGCCCTTGACAAATGTGCCGTAGACGTCGTCGGTCAGTATCATCAGCCGCGGATTGGCCTTGACCACCTCCTTGAGCGCCTCGACCGTCTCGGGTGCCATGGCGTAGCTGGGCGGGTTGGACGGGTTGGTGACGAACAGCATCTTGTATTTCGGATCCTTGAGCTTCTCTATGTCGGCTCTCTTGTACTGCCATGTGTGCAGGCCGTCGGGGGTGGTGGCGTCGGCGTCGATGTCGAGCACCGTGTATTCGAATTCGTTCAGCTCCGGTATCTCTATGTAGGGTGTGAACACCGGCACCATGATGGCTATGGCGTCGCCCTTTTCGAGCAGATGGTTCTGCTTGAGCACGTCGAAGCAGTAGCACATTCCGGCCGTGGAGCCTTCGACTGCGAATAGGTCGAATGTGACATCCTTCGGGGGATTGGAGGCGCAGATGGCCCAGTCGAGATATTTGCGCACGATCACTTCGGTGTAGTGGAGTATGCGCGGCGGGGTGGGATAATTGTCGCCCACGATGCCGTCGGTCCACTCGTCGAGCAGGGCGTCGGGGTCGGCCGAGAGTTCCATCAGGCAGTATTCGTAGGCCTTGCGCAGGAAGTCGACTCCGGGCATCGAGGCGTTGTCGCGCATCCATGTCTCGAAGCGTGCGGCCATGCCGCCTTTCTGCGGAGTGCCGGCGATTCCTTCGGGGAGTGAGAGGGTGCGGTGGCACTCGGTCATCGCAAACTGTCCGAAGGCGAAGAATGCGCTGCGCGGAGCGTCGCTCACCCAGTTGGGGTTGCCGCGGCCGGCGTTGAGCAGTGAGTTGGCGGCCTTCTTGACTTTTTCGTCGGCCATCTCTATGATTTTGCCTTTCAGTTCGAACGGCGACAGCTTCGACAGTTCGTTGTCGATAGGAGAGTTGATGAGATTGTCCATAGTATTGCGTGTAATTGAAAGTTGTGGGTTATGTCGGGTTTTATGCGAAGAGTATGACCATAACTACGCCGAACAGTATCAGCAGCGTGTTGCCGACGGCATAGGTGACGGCATAGCCCATGGCGGGCACATTGCTGTGGAGCGACTCCTCCACGGCGCCGAGGGCGGCGGTGGTGGTGCGCGATCCGGCTACGCATCCGAGGGCTGTGCCGGGGCGGAACTTGAACACGTAGCGTGCCAGCAGTATCGAAATGATCAGCGGCAGGGCTGTGGCTATGGCGCCCCACACGAGCAGCATCCAGCCCACCTGGGCGAAAGCCTGCACGAAGTGAGGGCCGCATTCGAGGCCTACGCAGGCTATGAACATGTTGAGGCCGAGGTCGCGGAATATCCACACGGCCGGTTCGGGCACCTGTCCGTAATCGGGGCGTTTGCTGTGCCACCATCCGAAGATGAGGCCCATGATCAGCGCTCCGCCCGAAGTGGTCAGCGAGATAGGCACGCTGCCGGCGTTGAACGATAGCACTCCGATGATGCCGCCGATAAGGATGCCGAGCGACACGAAGATGATGTCGGTGGCCGTGGTCTGGCGCGATGCGCGGCCTATTGCCTTCGCCGCCGTATCGACATCGTAGGGGAGTCCGACGAGGGTCATCATGTCGCCTCCGTCCACGACATTGTTTTCGCGCACCGGTATGTCGATCGACTGCTGGCGTTTGATCGAGCGGATGCTCACGCCGTGCATGAACGGCATCTCGCGGATCTCCTTGACAGTCTTGCCGTCGACCGCTTTCGAAGCTACCATCACGGGCTGTATGCGTATCGGGAAGTTGAGAAGCTCCGGATCCTGCGCCTCTTCGCCGATCCATGTTTCCTCACCGATAATGGCCTCGCGGCGTCCGCTGAGCACCACCTCGTCGCCCTTGAATATCATGGCCGAACCTTTGGGGGTGTCGGTGATCTGCCCGTTGTGGCGTATGCGGTCAACGAAAAGCCTGCGGCCCTGCGACTTCAGATAAGCCTCGAGGTCCGACACCCTCTTGCCTGTGCCAAACCAGTCGTTGTCGACCCTGTAGCAGCGGAATGCCACCTCACGCAGCGATGAGCCGTAGCCCGGCTGGTCTACGAGAGTCTGACCCATCTGGGCCTCCTCCTCCACGCAGTCCTGACGGCACTTCTGGAAGCCGCCCATCAGCCTCGGACCCACGAAGGCTATGATCCATGCCGAGCCGGCGGTGCCGAACACGTAGGTGACGGCATACATCACCGGCACCACATTGTTCATCGACTCCTTGGCCGCCTCGGAGATATGCAGTCCGTTGATGGTCTCCTGGCCCACGCCGATCACCGCCGAGATGGTCTGCGCGCCCGAGAAAAGACCCACGGCCTCGCCGGCATTGTAGCCCGCCAGCTTGGCGCAAAGCCATGTCACGCCGAGGCAGACCACGCAGACCACTGCGGCGAATATCACCTGCGGAAGTCCCGTCTTGCGGAAACTTCTGAAGAATTGCGGTCCGACGCTATAGCCGATAGCAAACAGAAACAGCAGGAAGAAAACCATTTTGAGCGGAGGCAGTATCTTTACTTCCGGCGCCAGAATGCCGAGAACCACGCCCACGAGCAATACGCTCGTGACAGTGCCCAGAGTGAGCATCTTGTACTTAAGCTTGCCGACAAGATACCCCAGGCACAGAGTCAGGAAAATCGCCATAGAGGGATTCTCCACCAAAAAGGGAACGATAGTGTTGTGCCACATAATGAAAAGAGCGTTTAATGTGTGTTTTATATTGAGTGTGTGTTGTCATCATAAGCGCATCGTTGGCCGCGTATGCATAAATTACAACGCCCTCTTCCCCTGCAAAGTTCCGATGACGGGAATGTTGTTCTAAAACACTATAAAGCCGGTCTCAGGGTGACATGAAGCAATAGTTTGCCCCGACCAAGCCCCTCGCCCGGTGTTCAAACCCTAAAAACACCTCCCCTTTTTTTTGAAAAAGCTGCAATCGTGTTTATGTTCAGCTCCATAAATTTGGGTCAACGCAATTTGATCATCGATAATGACACAAAAAACAAGCGAACCGACTTTTCGATTCGCTTGATGAAGTGGAGTATAGCGGACTCGAACCGCTCACCTCGACAC
>NZ_PUED01000197.1 GCF_003024925.1 Paramuribaculum intestinale | reverse complement strand
ATTCAATATCGCGTCACTTTGAGGCAACGCGAGGCGACCGAGTACCGCACATCCCTGAAATTATGTCTGACGGACAGACATATAGTAACTTTGCAACGTGAACATCAGCCAACACGTCTGCCGTCACATTCAAGTTAATGTCTATAGGAATGCTCGACCGCACGTCTGTCATATCTGATATTCACACACACGAATTGACAATCTGAAATACAGGCATAATTACGCAAGTGATTTCTGATGTCTGCCAAAGCATCCGCTCGTTCAAGTTAATGTCTAAAGGAACTGATGCCTGATAGTTTTGACTGACATTTGAAAGACCTTATACAAGGACTGCCATTTTTAAGATTGTCCATTCACTCCGATGACTGTAATGTCTTCTTTCTGCCATAGCATCCCCGTGAATGTCCGCTAAAGCAATCAGGTTTATGTTTGTTCGGATTGCCGCTACGCCTGACTGACGCTTCGATGCCGGCATGAATGCCATGACACCGTATCATCATTTCACACAGACTGATGTCTGTCTGTAGCGACGTAGCCGTCCAACCCTAAGGCTGTCGCAAGAACCCCGTCCAAAACTTTTGCCCGTACATATCCCGGTTTTGACGATAAGACCGGTCAGGCTGTGGTGTGTAAGGACAAACATTTCCCGTGAGTATCAACCCTATGTTTAACCCCTTACAAAAGCGATGAAAGAACCTGTTTTTATTGCCTTCTCCACCCAGAAGGGAGGGGCCGGCAAGACAACCCTGACTGTGCTGATGGCGAGTTACCTCTACTATGTCCGGGGGCTGAAAGTCCTCGTTGTGGACTGCGATTATCCCCAGTACAGCATCAAGGAAATGCGGGACCGCGATGTGGAGATTCTAAGAATCAACTCCGCGTTCAAGAAGAACTTTATGGAGCAGCGCGAACGCATACAGAGAGACCCTTATCCCATACTGATTACAAAACCTGAAGACGCGCTTGACAGAGCACGGGCGATAATCGAGTCCGGCAAAGAGGATTATGACATCGTGCTGTTCGACCTCCCCGGTACGATCAATAACCCCGGTGTCGCCAAAACAGTATCCCTGATGGACTACATCTTCTGTCCCGTGGCTGCCGACAAGCTCATCCTCGAAAGTTCGCTTGCATTCGCCATGAAAGTGCGCGACGAGATCATGACAGTTTCAGGCTGTTCGGTCAAGGACATGTATATGCTATGGAATCTTGTGGATGCACGCGAGAAGACAGACCTCTACGAGCGATACGAGGAAGTATTTGAAGAGCAGATGTTGCAGACACTCAAAACGAGGCTTCCGGATGCAAAGAAATATAGGAGGGAGGGCTCGAAAGATGCGGCCCGCGCAGTATTTCGCTCGACGCTTCTGCCACCGGACAAAAATCTCCTGAAAGGAAGCCGTCTTGTGGAACTGGCTGACGAGATTCTGGGTATAATCAAGCTCTGACAAGGCTTATGGCAAAACGATATGACAATGATTTCGATGCCGAAGGTTTTGTCGAAAACTTTCGAGCCAAAGAATATCCGCCCACCCCCTCCGAAACCGGCAAATCCGAAGATTCCGACATTACGAAGTCCCAGACAGTCTCCGAGGATAAGAAACTACGAAATAGAAATGCAAAACCAAGCAAGGATAGTCCGACAGAAACGGTCATCGGATTCAAAGAGAAATATATTGATTCCCTGAAATACAAGAGTCCGAACAAACGCTTTCCGCAGGTGGGTATCCACCCCGATTTCGTGAAGGTCATCAAGAGACTGGAAGACGCCAACGGCACATGGGGCTGTAGTGTATCGACTTATATCAACAATGTCCTCGCCGACCATTTCAAGGCGAACGAGGCAATTATCAACGATTTATTAGAAAATTTCTATCGTAATGAATAATCCCCCTTCTACTCCATTTATGGAAAAGGTGTCGGGAGCCGTGTCAGGCGCACTGTCTGACGCTCTCGACCGGCAGTCGCCATCGCTGGCGGCAGCGAAGAAATATCAGGAGCGGTTCCTGTCGAAAAACCGCATCAACTCCAACTGTCGTGTCTATATCTCCGACGAAATGTTCGACCTGCTCAACCGCATGGTTGCAGCGGTCGGCAAGAACCGGGCTTCGGTCGGGAACTATGTCACCGAGATAGTGCGCGAACACGTGGAGCGACACCGCGAGTCAATCAACGCTATCTATTTCACCAATACCCGGCCTCTGTTCTGATGGAAGTATTGCTGATTGTGGCGTTGCTGGCAAGCAACATCTATCTTATCGGGAAAGTGCTGAAGAAGCCGGCGGAAAAACATCCGCCAGCTCCGGCCACAAATTCCGAAGAAACACCTTCTCCGGCATTATCGGGATCTGATGACGATTCTCTCGTGGGTCGCAGTCACTATGACATGGACAGGCTCAACGCCTTGATTGATGCAAAAGTCAACTCCAGAGTTGACGAGAAAGTGGATGAAATAGTGACAAGGATAAGAACAGAGCTGACCAGTCCGGAAGATGTAGGTCTTCCGCCTGAAGAGCCGGCACAGCCTGAACCGGAGAAGACTATCCCGCAGGAGAGACTCGACGAGGTTTTCACCCACCATACTGTGGGCGAGTCATTCGGCGACGCCCCTGAAATCACGGAACGTCAGACAGGCGGGCAGGACTTCAAGGCTCTTGAAAGTGCGGTACGTGTGGCAAAGGATGAGCCCCACACACCCGAAGAAGCAGCAGCCGCCAAGGAAACGCTCAAAGAGATTCAGGGAACCGTCATCGAAGAACGGCTGTCGCTTGATCCGAAAGTGCGCACGCGTATCCTCTCGATTATCTACGGCGACGAAGATGAACCGCTTACCAAAGAGGTCATCGCCAAGAAGAAGGTGGTCTATTCCAAGACCATCGACACTGTTGACATTGACCGGATAAATCTCAATATCTTAACTTGATTATTAACGAATCTGAAATGCGTATGAAGAAATTCCTCAATAAGATGTATAACCGTGTCGTAGCGTGGATGAACGCTCCACACATGCGCCGTCCTATGGCGGCAATGCTCCTGCTCACCGCCGCTGTCCAGATGTGGGCCGCAGGTGACGGAATGTCAGGTATCAATCAGGCTACAAGCATGATAAGTGGATATTTTGACCCCGGCACCAAACTCATTTACGCCATTGGTGCTATGGTAGGTCTCATCGGCGGTGTCAAGGTCTATGGCAAGTTCTCGTCAGGCGATCCCGACACAAGCAAGACCGCTGCCTCGTGGTTCGGTGCCTGTATTTTCCTTATCGTCGCCGCTACCATTCTCCGCTCTTTCTTCCTCTAAATGGCTTCGTATTCCATCAACAAGGGTATCGGCCGGACAGTGGAATACAAGGGGTTGAAAGCGCAATATCTTTTCATCTTCGCCGGAGGTCTCATCATTGACTTCGTATTGTTCGTAATCCTTTATATGTGCGGTGTCCCGCAATGGTTCTGCATCGGGTTTGGTGCCGCGAGTGCCTCAATTCTGGTGTGGTACACTTTCCACCTGAATGGGAAATACGGTCAATACGGTCTGATGAAGATTACCTCGGTGAAATATCGTCCCCGGTATATCATCAACCGCCTACGGCTTAAACGCTTAATCAGACATTGACTATGAAGAATACGTTAAAAGCAACGACACTCGAAACAAAGCTGCCTTTGCTGGCGGTGGAACACGGTTGCATCATATCGAAGGATGCCGACATAACGGTTGCTTTCGAGGTTGCTCTGCCGGAGCTATTCACCGTCACCTCACAGGAATATGAGGCTATGCACGGTGCATGGTGCAAGGCAATCAAGGTGTTGCCACATTATTCGGTAGTGCATAAGCAGGACTGGTTCTGTTCGGAGAAATATCAGCCGGAACTCCAAAAGGATGATTTATCCTTTTTAGATAGGAGTTTTGAACGCCACTTCAACGAGCGTCCATACCTCGCCCATAAGTGTTACCTCTTCCTTACCAAGACAACGAAAGAAAGGGCGCGTCAGCAGAGCAACTTCTCAACTCTCTGCCGAGGGCGAATAACCCCGAAGG
>NZ_PUED01000196.1 GCF_003024925.1 Paramuribaculum intestinale | reverse complement strand
CTCCAAAGCCAATATTGACCTGCTGAACAAGAGGTTTGTGGTCTTCGAGATTGACAGCATCAAGGATAACAAGGAATTATTCCCAGTGGTGACAATCATCATCATGGAGGCTTTCATCAACAAGATGCGAAGGCTCAAAGGTATCCGAAAAGTCCTTATATGTGAAGAGGCTTGGAAGGCTCTTTCTTCGGCTAACATGGCGGAGTATATGAAGTACCTCTATAAGACTGTGCGTAAATACTTTGGTGAGGCGGTAGTGGTGACGCAGGAGGTTGACGACATTATTTCGTCGCCTATTGTCAAGGAGACTATCATCAACAACTCCGACTGCAAGATACTTTTGGATCAGCGCAAATATATGAATCGCTTCGACCAGATTCAGGAACTGCTTGGTCTGACCGACAAGGAGAAGTCGCAGATACTCAGTATAAACATGGCAAACAATCCCAATCGGCTCTACAAGGAGGTGTGGATTGGTCTTGGTGGCACACAGTCAGCCGTCTATGCCACGGAGGTAAGCAAAGAAGAATATCTATGCTACACAACAGAGGAAACGGAAAAATTACGTGTGCTTGAAATGGCGCATAAACTTGGCGGTGATACAGAAACCGCAATAAAATTATTAGCAAGTCAATAATGAAAGATTTAATTTACTTCTACTATGAGCATGAAGTTTTGATGGATTTTATAGGAAAATCGTTATGGTATATGTTTTGGTCAGGTGTAGTTCTTCTTGCACTGTATCTTATCGGCAGGATAGGATATTCGACCTACACTTCCGTCAAATACCTCTATGACAAATCGGAGCAACGGGTCAAGCACTGGTTTCACTGTAAAGTCGAACACATCGTGGGGCGTATGCGAGTATCCGTTGACAAGGCTATAAAGGAAGCACTCCAAATTGATAAAGAAATAGCCTCAAACGACCCGCGACAAACACTTGTAGGCACATGGATGTCGGATGCAAAGGACTATTTCATAAAGATATATCAGGCTGGAAACCTATATCTTGCAATCGCTGAAGATTATAGGATTTCTCAAAAACGAAAGTTTACGGCTCCCCTAAGAATCCCGTTCGACCACAAAATCAATCCCGATATTTACTATCTCGATGATTCAAATTACTGTACCATTGCGTACAATTCAGTTGACGACACAGTTCTTGTCGCCGATTATTATGGTATCAAATTGTCAAGATGTTCAGAATTTGCATATGAGACTATAAAAAGGATAATGCCAACCGTCAAGCCTGAAATATTTGAGCCTATCACACTACGCCCGGAGGTAGCTAAGAACATTAACGATATTGAGGCTGCTTTCAACTCTGCAAAAGAGGATGTGGCTGACAAAACATAAATAAATTATGATGAAATTATTCAAAATATTTATACCTGCATTTTTTCTGTGCTTGTTAATCGGCACTGGTAATGCTTCCGCCCAATGGACGGTAATTGATCCGTCAAACATCGCCCAGAGCATCGTAAACTCTTCAAAATCACTCGTTCAGGAGTCGACGACCGCGACGAATATGGTCAATAACTTCAAAGAGACGGTAAAGATTTACCAACAGGCGAAGAAATATTATGACGCTCTCCAATCGGTCAACAACCTCGTCCGCGATGCCCGCAAGGTGCAGCAGACCGTCCTGATGCTCGGCGACATATCCGGTTACTATGTCAACAACTTCAAGAAGATGCTGACCGATCCCAACTTCACAAGTGCCGAGCTCTCGGCTATCGCCTCCGGCTACACCCGTATCCTCGAAGAAGCCAACGGAGTACTTGGAGATCTGAAACAGGTGGTCAATATCACGACATTAAGTATGACCGACAAAGACCGCATGGACGTGGTGGATGACTGCTACAGGGAGATGAAAAGGTTGAAAAATCTGACGGCATACTACACTAACAAGAATATCAGCGTATCATATCTACGGGCAAAAAAGAAGGCTGATACACAACGAGTCGTTAGTCTGTATGGTGACGGTTCGGAAAAATACTGGTAGTCTATGCTTTGTGCTATTGATTTCACAAACCTCCACACCATACTCCGCTCGTTGTATGATGAAATGATGCCACTATGCTCCGATATGGCGGGAGTTGCCCAGGCTATCGCCGGACTCGGGGCACTGTTCTTCGTCGCTTATAGAGTATGGCAGTCACTGGCAAGGGCTGAGCCTATTGATGTCTTTCCGCTACTTCGTCCATTTGTCATAGGGTTCTGTATCATGTTCTTTCCTACTATGGTACTCGGTACGATAAATACCGTAATGTCACCTATTGTCCAAGGCACAGCCTCTATGCTTGAAGGTCAGACATTGGACATGAAGAAGTATCGCGAGGAGAAGGACCGACTGGAATACGAGAAAATGATGAATGATCCGTCAACGGCGTATCTGGTGGATGATGCAGAATTTGACCGTCAGATTGACGAACTCGGAGTAACCGAGGTCGGCACCGCTGCCGGTATGTATATCGAGCGAGGCATATATAAAGTGAAGAAGGCTATCCAGAATTTTTTCAGAGAGTTACTGGAAATGCTTTTTCAGGCTGCTTCGCTTGCCATTGACACAATCAGGACCTTTTTTCTTATTGTATTGGCAATCCTCGGACCGATAGCTTTTGCCTTGTCTGCCTGGGATGGATTTCAGTCGACCTTGACTACGTGGATTCAACGCTACATTCAGACATATTTATGGCTCCCGGTAGCAGACCTGTTTTCTACAATTCTTGCTAAAATACAAGTTCTGATGCTCCAGAACGACATCTCGGAACTGACAAATAACCCCGCCGCAGACCTCGACAGTTCAAATACCTGCTATATCATCTTTATGATAATAGGCATCATCGGTTATTTCACAATTCCGACAGTATCCGGATGGATTATTCAGGCAGGTGGTGCGGGCAATTATAACCGTGCGGTCAATACTACTGCGATGCAAGGCGGCTCTATGGTCGGCAGTGTGGCAGGTGGAGTGGCAGGCAATGTGGCCGGCAGAGCCGGAAAACTTCTAAAATAAGCTCACTTGGAATTTAAGTCATTAAAAAACATAGAAAGTTCATTTCGCCAGTTGAGGCTGTTCGGTATAATTTTCGTGTCAATGTGTGCGGTGGTCGTATCCGTGGCTCTGATTATGGTTTTTAAATTCGCTGAAAAGCAGCGTGAGAAAATCTATGTTCTGGACAATGGCAAATCTTTGATGCTTGCCTTGTCACAGGATATGAGCCAGAACCGGCCCGCAGAAGCACGAGAGCATGTTCGTCGCTTTCACGAACTGTTCTTTACCCTGTCACCCGACAAATCTGCAATCGAGCATAATATCAACCGGGCTCTGATTCTTTCGGACAACAGTGCCTATAATTATTATTCGGACTTCGCAGAGAAAGGGTACTATAACAGAATAATTTCCGGCAATATCAATCAGGTGTGCAACGTGGATAGCGTGGTCTGCGACTTCAACAACTATCCCTATACCGCAAAGACCTACGCCAGACAGATGATTATCCGTCAAAGCAATGTCACACACCGCAGTCTGATAACTGTCTGCCGCCTGACAAACTCGTCAAGGTCTGATGACAACCCCAACGGTTTTATTATCGAGGGGTTCACAATCCTTGAAAACAAAGATATATCTACAGTCAAACGCTGATGAATTTCAAATCCTTACACCATTTTGTATGGTATACCCCCAAAGGCAGGATTCTATCACTCATCAAATCAAAGTGTGAGTCCATTCCTCCCAACCGCCGCATGACTGTCGTGGCAATAATGTTGACCGTGTTTATACTGATTGCCTTCGGCGTATTCGGTCACGCCTGCTACCGTCTCGGACAGGGCAATGCGCATACTGCAATTGAGATTAAACATATTCCATCGCTTGATTTACCTGAAAGGGTTGATCATGAAATCCCCCGTATTCCAATTCTCTGAACATGACATTTGAGAAACTGAAAGCGAAGGTCAACGGCTGGATCCAACCCAAGACTGAAAAAGACCGCCAGAACCTGAAAAAATATGCCATAGTTTTCCCTGCGATGTTCCTGTCCTTTTTGGTCGCGCTCTGGCTTATCT
>NZ_PUED01000195.1 GCF_003024925.1 Paramuribaculum intestinale | reverse complement strand
CACATAGCCCTCATGGCCGCCGGCCACGGCTGGCGGATTGTCGCCGCCGATGGCGCCATGGCTGAGGCTGCGCCGGCGTCCGTTCGGGCGCGACCCCTGCGGAGTGCCGGGTATATGGGGAGCGCCGGCTCCACGAAGGGAATAGTCGGCAAGCATTCTCGCCACAGGAAGTTCATTTACAGGATCCTCCGACAGCGACACCCTTATCGTGTCGCCGATACCTTCGGTGAGAAGCGTGGCTATCCCTACGGCCGATTTCACACGCCCGTCCTCACCGTCGCCGGCCTCGGTCACTCCAAGATGTATCGGGTAGTGCATATCCTCGGCAGCCATCGCGTCGGCGAGCATCCTGACGGTTTCCACCATCAGACTCACGTTGGAGGCCTTGATCGAGATCACGACATTGTCAAAACGGCGTTTGCGGCACACGCGCAGAAACTCCATGGCGCTCTCGGTCATGCCGGCCGGATTGTCACCGAAACGGCTCATGATACGGTCAGAAAGCGAACCGTGGTTCACACCTATGCGTATCGCCGTACCGTTCTCGCGACACAGCTCCAGAAACGGCGTCAGAGCGTCGTCGATCCGCTGCAGTTCGGCTGCATACTCCTCGTCGGTATATTCCAGTTTCTTGAACACACGACCCGGATCCACGAAGTTGCCGGGATTGATGCGTACTTTGTCGGCAGTGACGGCGGCGGCAAAAGCCGCGCGGGGATTGAAATGTATGTCGGCCACCAGGGGCACGTCGACACCGGCCTCACGCAGACGCGACGAGATCACGCCTATGTTGTCGGCCTCCCTGACGCCCTGCGCGGTGAGCCTCACAAGCTCACTGCCGGCGGCGGCAAGCTGAGCCGACTGCCTTACGGAGCCGTCGGCGTCCATAGTGGAAGTGTTGGTCATCGACTGCAGGCGCACAGGGTTGTCGCCCCCTATGGCCACACGGCCGGCGCGCACCTCCACCGTCCGACGTCGGGAGTAGTCAAAACCCTCCATTGGACTTGAACTTGTAGTCGAGCTTGTCAAGCTCACGGTTGGCGTTGACTATCTTCTCCTTGAGTCCGGAGCGGTAATTGTCGAAACGCTCTGCGAGGGCCTTGTCTTCAAGCGCAAGGATCTGCACGGCCATTACAGCGGCGTTCAGACCGGCGTTTATGCCTACGGTGGCCACCGATACGCCCGGCGGCATCATCACTATCGAATACAGTGCGTCCTGACCCGACAGGGTGGAGTTGATCGGCAGGCCGATAACAGGCAGCGGAGTCATGGCGGCTATCACACCGGGAAGGGCGGCGGCCATGCCGGCGGCGGCGATGATCACCTTAAGGCCTCGGTCGCGCGCGCCACGTGCGAAGCGCTCCACTTCATCGGGAGTGCGGTGAGCCGACAGGGCGTTCATTTCAAACGGCACCTCCATCTTTTCAAGAAAGTCGGCTGCCTTGCTGAGAATGGGAAGATCGCTTGTGCTTCCCATGATGATGCTTACTAATGGAGTCATGATTATGATTGATTTGGATTATATCAGTGATATCAGATACACGCACGCGAAGCCGTTGGCCATGCCGGCCAGTGTCTGCCACAGGGTGTGGCGGCCGAGATATATGCGGGCGGTGCCAAGCAGACCCGACAGCAGCACGGCTGCCATAGCCGCCAATATGAAATTCACGCCCGGAGCCGCTATGTGCATGTCAAGGATTCTGAATGCGATCGCCGTCAGTCCGCCCATTGCAGTGAGATGGGCGCTTATCTTCCAGCGGAAATTGACGGCTGCGCATACCACCGTGGCGACACCGGCTCCGGCCATGAACAGCCACAGCCACGACGGGGCGTGAGCCGTGTGCAGGTATGCAGCGCAGGCTCCGTAGCTTAGCGCCGACACGACGTAGGGGATCAGGCGCTCGTTGCGGTTGTTCAGCCCGGGATCTTTCACCAGTCCGATCCTGTGGAGCACGATTATGGCCAGCAATGGCACGAGGCAGGTGATGGCGAAACACACGCCGGTCACAGTCCACTTCACCGGAGCCGGGACCGTCGACAGCACGGTGAGAAACAGCGACAGCACCACACCGTAGGTCGGCACGAGCAGCGGCGACAGAAGGGCTGATAATATCTGTGATAGAAGTTTCATTATAGTATTTTAGCGTTTCATGTTTGCGTATGGATGTCGCAGTGGTCAGATACCGTGGAGAGTACGGAGTCGCGCCACGGGAATACCGGCCTTTTCGCGGTATTTGGCCACCGTGCGCCGCGCTATGTCGTAGCCCTGAGCCTTCAAAGCCGCTGTCAGAGCTTCATCGCTCAGCGGCGAGCGCTTGTTTTCCTGGTCGACAAGGTGTCGCAGGGCGGCCATGATCTCAAGCGACGATGCGTCGCTGTCGCTCTTGGGGCGCTCGTTGAAGAAAAATTTGAGCGGATAAACACCGCCGGCCGTCGCCACATATTTACCCTGTGTGGCGCGGCTCACCACCGATATGTCATAGCCTGTGGCGGCTGCGATATCCTTCAGTATCATCGGCCGCAGTTTCAGCTCGTCGTCAGTGAGGAAGAAGTCGCGCTGATGACGCATTATCGCGGTCATGACGCGCCACAGGGTTTCGCGGCGCATACCTATGGCCTTTATGAAGTCGGCTGCCGAATCGCGACGGCTCTTCAGAAATGCCAGAGCATCCGCATCTCGACGCGGCATACGCGGGCTTATCTCTATGTTGTCCACGTCGAAGCTCTGTTCTATCGCAAGATGCGGCAGATTGTCGGGCATGCTCAGCAAGAGCCTGTCGCCGTCGGTTTCGACGTAGAAGTCGGGCGTTATATGGGCGGCTCTGATTTCAGCTTCGCTGTCGGATCCTTCAAAAGTGGCTCCCGGTTTCGGATTCAGAGTGCGTATCAGGTCTATCGCCGCTTTAAGTCGGCTTTCGCTAAGCGATGCGGCCGTCATCAGCCGGTCCATCTTCATTCCCGCGAAGAGATCGAAATAATGGGTTATTATCTCCGTGGCGTCAGCCACATCCTGCTGCGGATCAAGACGGCGAAGCTGCAGCAGCAGACAGTCGCGCAGATCCGACGCTCCGACGCCCGCTGGATCGAGCCTACGCAGCGTGTCGAGAGCGGAGCGCATTTCGTCCATCGTCACCTCCACGCCGGTCTGAACCTCCAGATCCTCACGCACAAGAGGCAGCGCGCGTGTCAGATAGCCGTTGCCGTCAAGACTTCCGGCAAGAAAAACGGCCGTTTCGAGTTCACTCCCGTCCATGCCGCTCTGGCGCAGCTGTTCGGTCAGATAGGCCATGAGCGTTTCACCCTCCTGACGAGTGTCCGGATCAAAGAAAGTGCGGTCCGAGGAGCCGTTCTTGGCCTCAAGCCTGTAGGACGGGACATCATCTTCGCTGCGGTAGTCGGCCAGCATCATCTGCTCGGCGGTTTCGCCCTGAGCGTCTGCCTGACGGATCTGATCGTCGGAAGAGGCCTCAAGCGCCGGATTCTCGTCGAGTTCGCGCTTCACTTCGTCCTCGATCTCGGCTGTACCCATCTCAAGCAGCCTCACATACTGCACCTGCACCGGCGACAAAGTCTGGCGCAACTGCTGTTTCTGACTTAACTTAAGCGACTCTTCCATCCGCGATTATGGCTTTTTACATCGTGTCAAATTCAAACATACTCTAAGATCACACATTATATATGTCCCACTTGTAGCGGGCGAGATTTTCCGGACGCACAAACCAGTCGATCGTGCGCTGCAGCCCCTCTTCAAGACTCACCTCCGGACGCCATCCTGTAAGCTCGCGCAGACGGGTGCTGTCGCCGCAGAGCCTGAACACTTCGCTCTTGCCAGGACGCAGACGCTGAGGGTCGGTCACGTAGTTCACCTCGCGTCCCATCAGGCGTGCTATCGTCTGAAGCGTTTGAAGCATCGTCACCTCCGTGCCGGTCGAGATGTTATATTCCTGACCCTCCACGCCCTCGGCGCGGGCAAGAGCCAAAAATCCGCGAGCCGTGTCGGCAACGAAGTTGAAGTCGCGGGTCGGACTCAGATCGCCGGTCTTGATCTCGGTGGCGCCGTTGGCTATCTGGGTGATGATGGTCGGGATGATCGCGCGGGCGCTCTGACGCGGAC
>NZ_PUED01000194.1 GCF_003024925.1 Paramuribaculum intestinale | reverse complement strand
CTCTTGTATTTAACTAAATACTAATATATTAATCGCAGTAGTTGGATCTTTATCGCACCACTGCTAAGTCAGAATCTTTCGCTCACAGATGCGTGGTGTCCGAGACCGGATTCTGCGCCATTCTGAAATTTTGGCAAAAAGAAAAAGCACTGAAAATCAAGTAATTTCAGTGCTTTGCGGCGATTTGCCATTTTTGATTGTGACCCCGGAGAAGCCGGGGTTTATCGTTGTAACTAAGTAATATTCAGGATATTGTAATGCCACGCTTCCCGTTGTTCACGAATTGCACACGGCATTATTTCAATGTTCTTACCCATTATTCCATTAGGGCAATACAAAATTAGTGTTTTTCAGGCGTTATTCCTAATTATGCCTATTAAAATTTGTTGACTGCATTATAGCCATTCATCTTTCAACAGGAAATCAAATAGGCCTGTGAAATATATACCATTGTCGTCGGTATAAGGCATTATCTCGTCGCCGACAACCACAATCTTCTTGAATGAGTCGGATATTTTCAGGAGAGATGCGAGCTCCTGCTCCCGCTTTTCTTCGGACGGTATCGAGTAAGCGGACTGAATATAATACTTCCGGCTTCCCTTGTTAGCGATGAAGTCTATCTCACGCTGTGAATATGACATTTTGCCGTCTTTCATTTCACGACTTTCCACTATGCCCACATCTACAAGATAACCGAGAACACGCAGATGATTATATAGAACATTCTCCATTATATGCGTCGGCTCCTGCTGACGAAAATTCAACCTTGCGTTTCTAAGACCTATATCTATGCAGTAATATTTCTTATTGGTTTCATAATAACGCCTGCCCTTTACATCGTATCTCTCCGCGCTTTCAAACAGGAAGGCATTTTCAAGATAGTCAATATAAGACGATACTGTTTTGGAATCAATCTTCATCTTTTGCACCGATTCGAGGGTATTGGCTATGCGTGCCGGATTGGTGAGCGAGCCAATGGAACTACATAACGAGGTGGCAAGTCGAGAAACGGCAAGTTCATTCCTTACTTTGTTTCTCTCTACCACATCATCTATATAAGTCTTGTCCCACAAGTTTTGAAGATAATTTATTTTCTGCTCATCATCAGTATAGTGGATAAGACGAGGCATCCCTCCAAAAGTCGAGTACACTTTCCATGCTTCACGAACGTCATAGTGTAATGCCTGATAGAACTCCCTGAATGACAAAGGGAACACCCTGATTTCATCTCCCCTGCCACGGAATATAGTCCGTATGTCTTTTGACAGGAAACGGGAGTTGCTGCCGGTCACATACACATCTATATTGTCATGACCGTTAAGACCGTTTACGAGTCGCTCAAAATTTTCAAGTTCTTGTATCTCGTCAAGAAAGATATAGTAATTCTCGGTATCGCTCTTTATCTGTGAGTAGATATGATTCTTTACAGCTTTTGGATCAAGAATGTCGAAATCATATTTGTCGTCATCCTTGTCAAAGTCCAAAGCAATGATATTTTCAGAGGGTACTCCTTGATCGGTGAGATAATCCCGGTATATATGACTTAATAGCCAAGATTTGCCACACCGGCGGGGGCCGGTTATAATTTTTACTTCACCGTTATCTTTTCTGATAATCAGTTTTTTGAGATAAGAATCTCTTTGTATGTATTTGTCGTTGTTCATTCCTATTCCGAATTTACTGCAAAATTACAATATTTTCGGAATACAGCCAAATGCGATATTGCTGTACGGCGGCAATTTGCTTTTCCAAGCAATGACTATGAACGAGTTGATGGATATTTTCCCTCGAAATATATAGCACCGATTGTTTCTCGAAGTTCAACAACTGCACGTTCTTGATGATGATTGTACCGCCGTCAGCCTTCTTGAAGTACCCTTCCATCCGGTTTAGCACTTCGCTGCGCAAATTTGCAGGGTCGTGGTTGCCGACAAGTGCCGCGCCGCCGGCTTCTATGACGGTGCATGGCTTTTGTGACCGTGAACTGAGCCTGTATATCTCTTTTGCAATCTGCTCTTTTCCTGAGCCGCATTCGCCGAAGATGACGGCATTGACATCCGTCGCGGCAATATTTCTTATTGCCCGTTCAATCACGGCAAATGCCTCGCTTTGGCGTGGGATAAGCTCGTCAGGGAGCAGGAGCATTGTTCTGCCCGATCTTACATACCTGCCCACTGTTTCAACAAACTGCTTGTCCATTGCCGGACGCTGAATGATGTTGACGGCACCGCCGTCCATCATCACATCGGCAATATCCAATGGGTTGAGATTGTCCACTATGGCGACTACAGGAAATCCGTATCCCTCAGTCTTCTGCCAGTTGATTAACTCCTGTGCTGTGCCACGGACGAATGTCATCGCCGCAACGATAACTGCGCCCGGTGGCAGATTCTCTCTACGCTTCGCTGAGAGCGCCAAGGCGATAACGCCACCTCGTCCTTTGCTGCCTCGATTGCCTCGACGGCAATCGGCTCATAGCCGGACTTGACAAGCAAGCCCGAAATAAGCCGACGGTCTGATTCGGAGGCATCTACAATGAGGATCCTGTTCATGTTACGTTGATTTTAGTGTCATTATAATTCAATCGGTAGTTAATATGCTTATGAATAATGAAATCAGTGTAAATAATATTCCAATAATAATAGTCCCAATCCATTGATATTTTGTCCACAATATGCCCGCTATAAGTGTTCCTATGGTTCCCCCGACGAAATATAGTATCATATACAATGTGTTTAGGAAATTTGCATTGACATTGCTGCTTGTTACTACTTTTGTCTGATTGGAGAGATGTATGCATTGCATACCGGCATCAATAATCAGGACTGTGATAACTATGCTTACGAAATATCCATCAAATGCAAGTGCTGTAAACCAAGCGAATAACATTGATAACGCACCGACAATCGAACATCTCCTACTTCCCCAAGTTTGGATGTGCTTGCTTAGTATTATCACACATGAAGCACCTGCTATACCGCAGAGCCCAAGACTGCCGATTACATCATCTGAGGCAAAAAACGGGGAGGCTTTCATCCGATATGATATACAACTCCACAGGGCGAAGAAAGATGCGTAGGCGGTTGCAGATCTTGCTGCTGAAGTATGCAGCGTTTTGTTATGCCGCAATAGACTGATCATTGATTTTAGAGTCCCTCTGTAGTTGGACGTTGGCAACGTCTTATCGCCGGGTAAAGTTATCGCTATTGCTATCAGGCATAAAAGCATCACAACGGATGCAAAGAAATAAACGTAACGCCAGGAAATGGCTTCTGATATGATTCCGCTTAAAAATCGGGAGCCTAAAATGCCAATCAATAAACAAGACTGAATTATACCTATGTTCAGAGCCTTGTTTTTAGGCTCGGAATAAAGAGCCGCCATCGGTATAAAAAATTGAGGCATTACAGAACTGATCCCTATTATGAAAGATGATAATTTTATGATAAACAAGTCTTTCGTTATAGCGACTGATAGAAGAGCCATAGAACAGCAAAAATAATCAATTGTTATGATACGCTTTTTTGATAGAGTATTGCCAAGAGGAATGACTATACATAATCCTACGACGTATCCGAATTGAGTAAGCGCGCTGATTATGCTTCCATCATACTCAGAAGCGTGGAAGTCGGAAACAATACTGCCCAATAGCGATTGGTTGTAATAACAATTGGCTACCGAGAAGCCAGTAGCCAATGCCATAATAATAAGAAGGAGTTTTGGTATTCCTTCATTTTCTTTCAAAACACAAGGCATCTTTTCTTAGTTTGTCACGAGCTTTAGTCCGATAATTGATGCAATAAGAGTAAAGATAAAAAACAACCGCAAAGGGGTGGCCGGCTCTTTGAAAACCAAGATGCCTATAATTACCGTACCGACTGCACCGATTCCTGTCCATACCGCGTATGCCGTACCTATCGGCAAGGTCTGAATGGCCTTCGCAAGTAGGTACATGCTAAGCACTGTGGACAAAAGAAAACCAGTACCCCATAAATAAAACTCTGTTCCGGTTGTTGCCTTGGTTTTTCCAAGACAGAATGCGAGGCTAACCTCAAACAATCCGGCAAGAAACAGCAATATCCAATTCATTTTTTATTTTGGTTTAAAGATTTTATCAGTTTGACCCTTATCATATAGTCC
>NZ_PUED01000193.1 GCF_003024925.1 Paramuribaculum intestinale | reverse complement strand
GTTTGTTTCTCAAAAGCGAGTGCAAAGGTAGACACTTTTTCAACAACCACCAAATTTTTACAACACTTTTTTCACGAAAAAAGTTGAACAAAAATCCCGAAAACCGCCCCATCAGCTGACTGACAGAACATTATCGCGATTAAAATTTCATTCCTGCAAATCCCATAAAAGCCATAGCAAGCAAGCCCGCACAGATAAGAGCTATCGGGACTCCCCTCATAGGCCCGGGGACATCAACAAGATCCAATTGCCGACGGATACCGGCAAAAAGCACCAATGCCATCATAAAACCAAGTGCAGTAGCAACTGCATGAACCAGACTTTGCAAAAACGGCATACTATGCTGAACCGTGATAAGAGCAACACCAAGCACTGCACAGTTTGTGGTTATCAATGGCAGATACACCCCCAGCGAAGCATACAACACAGGATGAATCTTGCGAAGCACAATCTCCAGCATCTGCACAAGAGCAGCAATGACCAATATAAAAGCTATCGTCTGCATATAATCAAGTCCAAACGGATGAAGAATACAGGTCTGCAAAATCCATGTGACACTCGTCGAAAGCGCCATGACAAAAGTCACAGCCAGCCCCATGCCGACAGCTGACGACATATTGCGCGACACCCCTATAAAAGGACAGATGCCGAGAAACTGTGCAAACACGATATTATTGACAAATATCGCGGTAACTACTATAGATATATATGTCAGCATCTCTTACGTATTCTGTTTAACAACGCTATCATCATGCCAAGAACGATAAAAGCACCCGGAGCGAGAACAAAGACCAAGGGTGCGAAACTGTCGGGGTAAACCATCATACCGAATACAGTTCCCGCACCGAGCAGTTCCCGGAGTCCGCCAAGCATCGTCAGAGCCATGCTGAATCCCAAACCGATACCAAGTCCATCAAGTATGGAATCCACTACATTATTGCGTGAAGCAAAAGCCTCAGCACGGCCAAGGAGAATGCAATTGACCACAATCAGAGGTATGAATATGCCGAGAGCCGCATCGAGCGCCGGCATATAAGCCTTGAGCACCAACTGGAGTATCGTCACAAAAGTGGCTATCACAACAATATATACAGGGATCCGCACCTTGGCAGGAACAATGCTTTTTATCGACGACACAGCACAGTTGGAACATATCAGCACACACATCGTCGCAAGCCCCATGCTCATACCCGTCATGGCGCTTGCCGTCGTGCCGAGAGTCGGACACATTCCGAGAAGCAGCACAAATGTCGGATTTTCATTTATCAATCCGTTAAGAATAATATTCAGCTTGCTCATTTCGATATCGATTAAAGACACTACACGCCCGATTGACAGCTTCGACAAACGCACGCGACGTTATCGTAGCGCCGGTGATCGCATCCACGCTGCCGCCGTCAGCACTGACTTTCAGATTTCCTCCACCCCCACTGCCGACTATAGCCGAACGTCGTGGCTCACCACTGAACCAATCCTCCATTTTGGCTCCCAGTCCAGGAGTCTCCGAATGCTCAATAACGCGAAACCCCGCCACCGCTCCGTCAGGAGTAAAACAGACCAGCACACGTATATCTCCACCAAAGCCATTATGACTGATGCTTTCCACTGCGGCACCCACCAGACTGCCGTCATCCATACAAGGATATATCCTCAGACTATCGCCGTCAACGCATGCCCCTACAGCATCCGTCAACGGATCGTTTGAAAACGAAGGCATCATCTCGCGCAACGACTCCGACAGCCGCCGCGCAGAAGCCTGTGCGATCGGCGTCGCGGTAAGGTCGTGGAAATATCCAAGCAACACTCCTGAGATCAATGCTGCACTCCCAAGCACAGCAATCATGCGCCAAACAGAATCCGGCCGGCTCATACACACCTCCCTTCCGCACATCGGCGTGGCCGCGGCCTCACATACCGGTTGATCAGCGGCGTCGCGCCATTCATGATCAGTATGGCAAACGACACCCCTTCGGGATACA
Source organism: Paramuribaculum intestinale (assembly GCF_003024925.1). Taxonomy (GTDB): domain Bacteria; phylum Bacteroidota; class Bacteroidia; order Bacteroidales; family Muribaculaceae; genus Paramuribaculum; species Paramuribaculum intestinale. The sequence goes on along the minus strand of NZ_PUED01000193.1, from coordinate 2,175 downwards.
CACCCCAACGACGGATCACCACAGTAATAACACCTATCATCACACCATATAAAAGCTGTCCGCGACGGGTCATCGGAGATGTCACATAGTCGGTTGCCATAAACACCGCACCAAGCATCAACCCACCCGACACAATATCAAACAACGGATTTCCGCCCGACAGCCACGACACGACGCCGACCGACAAAATTATCGAAACCGGTATGTGCCACGTCACTATCCTGAACATCATGAGATATACCAGCCCAAGCAATATAGCTATCGCCCCGACCTCGCCAAGTGATCCACCGACATTGCCGACCAACTCGCCGATAACCATTTGATTATCCGGAACAACTCCCTGTTTGACAAGCATAAGCGGAGTCGGAGCTGTCACAGCATCAGCCCACGACAGACACCCATCTCCGACCACAGGCCATGACGTCATCAGCGCCGGGAACGACAGCAATAAAAACACCCGCCCGACCAATGCCGGATTGAAAATATTACATCCCAGGCCACCGAAAGCCATCTTGCCAACACCGATCGCAAACAACGAACCGATCACAACCGCCCACAGCGGAATACCCGACGGAAGATTCATACCAAGCAGCAGACCCGTGACAAGCGGCGCCCAGCCAAAGAAAGCCACACGGCGACCCATCACAAACCTCGCTATCAGCCATTCCGACGCCAGACACGACAAAGCTGCCACTGCGACAACTGCTGCCGCCGATACACCAAACCGCCACACTCCCACCGCCAATGCCGGCAGCAATGCCACAACCACATGACGCATCGCATCCGACGTCGTACGAGGCGACTGTATATGAGGTGACTGTGAAATTACAAGAGTCTTCATTTACGGGATTTTCGTATTAAATATTTTGCCACACGGATCATATCAGTGATTGGCCGCGACGACGGACACACATAACTGCACGAACCACACTCCATACACATCAACGCACCAGCCTCTGCGGCATCATCCACTCGCCCCAGACGTCCGTATGTAGCGATCAGATAGGGTTCCAAAACGTTTGGACACACATCCACACACCGTCCACATCTCACACACGGCTCAACCCGGCGTCTGAATGCATCATTGCCCGACAAAGCCAGCACCGCCGACATGGATTTTGTCACCGGTCCATCGATATATTCTATCACACGCCCCATCATAGGGCCTCCGGCCACAAGCTTGTCAATACGGTCAAGATCAGCTCCGGCCTGCCCCAGCAGCTCAGCCACCGACATACCGATCGGCACCAGATAATTGCCCGGACGACCTATAGCTTCACCGGCCACGGTCACAATCCTGTTCACCAACGGCTCACCAAACGCCATCGCCCGGTACAGAGCACGCGCAGTCGACACATTCTGCACCACAACTCCTACTGTCATCGGCAGACATCCCTGCGCAATATAGCGGCCGGTCACAGCCTGTACGAGCTGACGCTCGCCTCCTTGCGGATATTTAGTCTGCAGCCCGACCACCGACACATCACCATGCGCCGCCGACGCTTCTTGCAGCCTGAATATTGCCTCCGGCTTGTTGAGTTCCACACCGATTATCACCCGTGTAGCACCGACAGCCGACTTTATCAGGCGCGTACCTGCCACAATTTCATCGGGATGCACACGCATCATCGCATCGTCGCAAGTCAACACCGGCTCGCATTCGGCTCCGTTGATCACCACAGTATCTATCGCCAGACCATTACAGCCACCGATCTTGAACGCCGTAGGAAAAGCAGCACCGCCAAGACCGACAATACCGGCATCGGAAGCAGCCTTGACCACATCACCCAGTCCTACCGGACCGACATCCGCCAAAGTCCTGTCGACATCCGCCACCGACTGCCCCGGCTCGACATCAATCGACACCGACTCGACCGGCAATCCTCTGCTATCCCGTTTCTGTCCGATAGCCGATACCCGACCGGAAAAAGGAGTATGCACCGCAGCCGAAACACCATCGGGACCTGCCACAGCCACCGGCTGACCGGCCTCGACCCTGTCACCTTTGCCCACAACAGGGATTGCCCCACGACCGATATGCTGCCCCAAAGGCAAGACTATCGACACTGGGGCATCCACCGCTATTATCCGGCTGCCGGCCGTTGACTTTAGCTGCGGAGGATGGATTCCACCGGGCGAGAATGTGCGACGTTTCATTTCCGAATATGATAATGC
>NZ_PUED01000192.1 GCF_003024925.1 Paramuribaculum intestinale | reverse complement strand
TATCCACACTATTGAAAAATTTCAGTTTTTTCTAATAGTATTATTTTGTCGTCTAAAATAATTAGACTATTTTTGCATTACTAAATCGTCTAATTTAATTAGACTAAATATAAATGGAAGATATGAAGCAATTAACAGAAAGAGAAGAAGAAGTAATGAACTTCTTTTGGGAAAGCGGGGCACTCTCGGTTCGGGATGTCGTTGCCCTTCACAATGAGCCGCGTCCAAGCCGGACTACGGTAGCCACATTCGTGAAACTTCTCGAACAGAAAGGCTATCTCAATCATAAAGTTGAAAGCACAAGCTTCATATATTTCCCCATAATAGAGCGAGAGGATTATTGTGGACAAAATCTGAAGAGTGTCATTAGGCGGTATTTCAACAATTCCATTCAGAATGTTGTGAACTTCCTGATTAACAGCGAGGAATATAGCGATGAAGAGGCTAAGGAAATAATATCACAAATATCTAACAGAGGAAAGGAATAACAATGGCAGGCATATTTTTAGCATATTCATTATTGGCAAGCACTCTCCTGATTGTAGTCTGGGTGGTGTACAAATGTGTTCTTGCCAATACCAGATGTTTCCGGTTCAATAGGATATTGTTGTTGTTCTGTATAACGCTTGCTTTCGTTTCTCCAATCTTCATACTTAATACTTTTTGGATAACGGATATTATGGAGGATAATATTGAAATCGCTTTTAATCCGGTCGAAGTTACCTATATTGCCAATTCGATATCAGAGGAAATCACTCCGATATGGGATTATATAGTCACACTTTACCTTATCGGGGTTATTGTCATGACTCTTTATTTTCTCGTTTCACTGGTACGGTTGGCACTCTTCATTATTAAAGGAGAACATATAAAACAAGATGGCAGTCACATAATCCTTCATCGCCACAACAGTGTTGCTCCGTTTGCATGGTGCGGGTATATGATGATGCCCAGACGTGACTGGTATGAGTATGGGCAGATGATAGTACGCCATGAAAAAGCGCATATAGAATGTCGCCATTGGATTGACTTGCTTTTTATGCAGGCAGCGATTATTATCACTTGGTATTGTCCAGCTATATGGCTTCTGCGCAATGAGCTTCATACCCTCCATGAGTATGAAGCCGACAGCCGTGTGCTTGCATCGGGCGTAAAACGAGAGGAGTATCAGATGTTTCTAATAAAAAAGACAGTTGGAGCAAGGTTCGCAACTCTTTCCAACTGTCTCAATCACAGTTCACTTAAAAAACGTATAACTATGATGTTATCAAGCAAACAGACAGGCACAGCCCGTGTGCGTGCCTTTGTCATGGTGCCTGCGATGGCACTCGCATTAATCGGTCTGGCCACCCCTGCAGTGTCAGCAGTAATCAACGAGGTATCTGCCGCTACGCCGGTGGAGGATCTGCGCTACAAAATTAGCGAAAAATCCGATTCCACCATTCGCGTGACAGAAAGAAATTCCGATATGGTGGTGACGGAGAAAGCGGATGCGGACAATGCCGTGCCATTCATCAAGACTGAAACCGCTCCCAACTTCCCCGGCGGCAAGGACAAATTGAGAGCTTTCATCAACAAGAACATAAAATTCCCTGAAACCGCCTATAAAGACGGTGTTCTTAATATGGATGCAGTCGTGCAACTCACCATTGCTAAGGACGGAGTGGTAAAAGATGCCAAAATAGTGAAAAGTTCAGGAAAGACACTTGATGGCGAAGCCCTTCGTGTGGCATTTATGCTTCCGCAATTCCATCCCGGACTCAATAACGGTCTGCCAGCAGAATCAAGCTATACATTGGAATTTAATTATTACATCTGCAATGAATATTGGTCGTCAAACGGCGAATAATAGCAAAACAGAATACCAATAGGACAATTATCTTATCTGATGCTTGGAGTATGCCGTATTTTTCAGTACGGCATCTCCTGTATCATAAAACTAAAAAAACAATGGAATTAGTATTTACAATACTTATCGGAGTCGTTATCGGAGCCGTCAATGCCCTCCCTATGTTTCTCAAAAAAATGGATAAGGCAAACTGTTGGTCTGCTTTTGTGCAGTATGTGGTGGTAACTTTCATTATCTTCAACACTACACTTCCTCAGTTGAATGTCAACGACTTTTTAGCCGGTCCGATTGTATCAGTTCTAATGACTATGCCTATGGTGATTATGATTGCTAAGAACGAAAAGAAAGCTGTTCCGATTGTGCTTGTCAATGCGGTCATTTTAGGGTTGATTATAGCGGCAATCAAGCATTTCAGAGCGTCTTTAGGGTTGATTATAACGGCAATCGAGCATTTTAGAGCGTTGTGATTTGTATGAATCAGGTAATAGCAGATTTTGATAGCGTCGCAGCTTGCGAGCTGTTTTGTGGATCGTGTCGCAAATTCTTGTCAGGGAGATGTCCCGGATGTGAGAAGAACGAAAAAGCATCGTGGTGTAAAATCCGTCAATGTTGCATAAGCAGAGGCTATCATACCTGTGCCAAATGTAAGCGTGACGTAAGAGAGTGTAAAACCTATTCCAACTTTATAAGCAAAGTGTTCGCGTTCATCTTCAATTCTGACCGTCCGTCTTGTATTAGCTATATAAGGGAACATGGCGAGATTGCATATGCAGAAGAAATGAGCAGAAGAGGATGTCAAACAATAAAACGAAATAGAAAATGAAATTACCCAACTGGACCATTTTATTTATAGGTCTATTGTTGCTTTCTTGTGACAAGAATACAAGTGTGGGGCTATCCGGTAAATGGCGAATCGTGGAGTATAAATGTATCGCAACTTCCACGCCATTCGCCCTTTCCACCGTAGCCGATGGAAGTGATTATTCACTTGAATTTGATAATCAAGGAAATGTATTCTGTAATACGGGGTGCAATTTGGTGTCCGGTCAATATATTCTCAAAGGGGACAAGTTGATATTTCCGGAAATAACATCCACCGAAATGGCTTGTGAGGATATGCTTATGGAAGAAAGTATGAAGCACATTCTTCCTGCTATAAAGACCTTTGAGATAAAGAATGATACGATTCTATTTCTTAAAGATGCAGATGGCCATACCTTGATGGAACTAACTAAAACAACAGATCAGGTATGAGCAAGAAGTTTCTAATGATGGTATTTATAGCCATTTTTTCTGTAATCAGTGTTATGGCATCGAAGAATATATCAGGGGCATGGAGCGGGACATTAAGAATCACTCCACAGTTGTCACTGAAATTAGTATTCAATTTCAAAACCGAAGAGGACGGAATACAGTTGGTAACTCTCGATTCTCCGGATCAAGGTGCTTATGGAATAGCAGGAGATGTGAATTTCATTTCTGCCGATTCGGTTAATATATCATTCCGACAAATTGGATTATCTTTTGCCGGACGACAACAAAATGGGATTATAACAGGTATTTGCAGTCAAGGGGCGATGAAAGCGAATATTGAATTATCTCCGGGAACTGTTGAATTAAAACGGCCACAGACTCCGCTACCTCCGTATCCATATACGACCAAAGAAATCAACATCAATAATCCATCGGACGATGTAATCCTTTCAGGGACTCTCACTCTCCCAAAAGATTATAACACTGCAACTCCCGTCGTTGTAATGATAACAGGTAGCGGGCTTCAAAACCGGGATGAGGAAATTTTTGGACACAAACCCTTTGCTGTGATAGCCGATTATCTTGCAAGAAATGGCATTGCATCTTTTCGGTATGATGATCGGGGACATGGGAAATCAACAGGTGACGGAACAACTGCCACGACCGAAGATTTTGTGCGGGATGCCCGATGTGTATTAGAATATGTACGAATGGTGGAGAACTTCAATAACGTGGGATTATTAGGGCATAGCGAGGGGGCAACTGCCGCTTTTATGTTGGGGGCTGAACCTGAGATAAAAACACAAGATAATTTATGCGTAATTGATCCGGGTAAACCGGACTTTATTGTCGCAATCGGAGCGCAGGCAGTTCGTGGTGATACCATTCTGATAGACCAGAGTGCGACTTTACTCAAACAAGGCAATATGCCTGACAATATAGTATCGGACTATGTAGAAGCCTTGCACAACATCTATGACTTGAAAATAACACAAGATGATGAGATAGCTATTGATAGTATTGACGCAATATGCAAAAATTGGAGTAATACACCCATCCATAC
>NZ_PUED01000191.1 GCF_003024925.1 Paramuribaculum intestinale | reverse complement strand
TTGCAAAATGAAACCAGACCAACTACTCAGATCCATCCTCCCCGAAGTCCTGATAGACAACTTCGACATTGACCGCTTTGAAAAAAGCGAGAGCCGTTCAAAGCGAGCCTTTCCAACGACTATTTGGCGATATGCTGCTTAAAGCCAAATTTTGATGCGGTTGCCCTGGTTTCCTTAATTTTCTTATGTGTAAATTTATAGTTATTTTTGCATTGCTTAAATATTAAGAGTAATAAGCCTACAACATATTATGTAGAAGTTTACGATGTTTTTGTCTTGTTTTTCAGAGCCTGCTTAGACGCCTGCTTTATAGACGAAGAAAGTAATGGTGTGGCACTTTTAGTGTATTATAGAAACATCGTTAGCGTGTTCGACTAATCTGGCATAAGACTGGCTTGGAATGACGACAGAATACAATAGTACAGATTCCTAATATTCTACGGTTGTTGTAGATTAGATTTATAAACTGTCTGGTCTGGGGAATCTACAGAGATTTAACGAATCAAGATGGGAAGAATCAGTCTTTGTCTTGTCATAATGTTCTTCATCTGTAGTGTTCAAAAAATTGATGCACAAGTACAGAATATCAGAGAGAAACAAGATACCATTTTGGTGACTAAATCATTAGAGCATATCAGGCCCGAGAATATCAAGAAGGGACCATTGAATAGTGCTTTGGATGTATTGAGTGGTCAGTCTGCCGGTGTGAACGTCACCACTAATGGGACTGACCGACTCGCTATGCTGAATAGTATCCGTGTGCGTGGTACCACATCCATTATGGGTGGCAATGACCCGTTAGTAATTATTGACGGAGTGACATCTGACATCGCTACGCTATCTACCATATATCCCGCAGACATCGAGAGTTTCACTATTTTGAAGAATGCTACCGAAACGGCAATGTACGGTTCCCGTGGTGCTTCAGGTGTAATTGAGATTAAGACCAAGAAAGGAACGGGGCGCGGTTTCGAAATATCATATGATGGCAACTACGGATTCGAGTCAATGTATAAACATCTGCAAATGCTAAACGGCCCGGAGTATATAGCTACAGCAGAGGCATTTGGATTAGATTACAATAATGGTGGCTGCAACACCAATTTTCACGATGTAATTACTCGTTCGGGCTTTATACATCAGCATCACTTGGCTTTTAGCGGTGGTTCGGAAAACTCAAACTATCGAGCATCGTTCGGTTTTATGGATCATAATCTAATTGTAAAAGTTAACGATTACCGAAATATAGTGGTAAAACTTGATGCTACACAAAAGGCTTTCAATGGTCGCTTAGTTGGCGATTTTGGTGTATATGGCTACTCGTCAAAGATACACGACGTTTTCGATACACGAATGCTGTTTTACTCGGCAGCTGCACAGAATCCTACATATCCAGCAGGAACTGATGTTAATGGCAACTGGGTGAAGAATTCGGCTGCTTCACACATAAACCACCCCGGAGCACTCCTCTATGAGAAAAATGACTCCGAAGAACGGAATTTCAATACACATTTGGGGCTGAAATTTAATATCCTTGACAATCTGATATTGTCGGCTTTCGGCTCTTATTCATATTCATCTACGGGAAATGCTCAATTTTGTCCTACATGGGTGTGGGCGCAAGGCAATGTTTATCGTGGAGAGTTCAAGGGTGAAGACTACTTTACAAATGTGTCCCTCTCATATAACAAAGCTTGGGGAGACTCACACCTTGATGCTGTTGTTGGCGCAGAATATCTTAAACAGGTAAGGACTGGTTTATGGGTGCAGGCAAAAGGAATAACAACAAATGATTTCTCCTATAATAACATCGGAGCAACATCATCGCGTCCTTTCGGTGGTACGAGCAGTAGCTATGAAGACCCGTCACTTGCTTCAATAATGGGTAGTGTCACATATAGTTACAAGGATAGATATTATATTGCGGCAGCACTCCGTGGAGATGGCTCTTCAATGGTAAGCGATAACAATACTTTCGGATTCTTTCCATCAGTATCACTGAGTTGGGATGTAAAAAAGGAAGGCTTCCTCTCTGATACTGATTTTATAACAATGTTGAAACTAAGAACCGGATATGGTCGGTCAGGAAATCTTGGAGGTATTACATCCTATACAACACTTAATACCGTAAAGGAGAATGGTATCGTATCCATCAACGGTGCACCTACCGTAACCATGGGAAGTATACGCAACACGAATCCGGACCTTAAGTGGGAGACTCGTTCAACATTTAATATCGGTTTTGACTTAGGTCTATGGAATAATCGGTTGATGCTTACCTCGGAATTCTATTACTCAAAGACAACGGATATGCTCTATGAGTATGATGTTCCCGTTCCGACCTTTGCGTTCGATAAGCTGATGGCAAATATCGGCTCGATGTCTAACCAGGGTGTCGAACTCGGAATCTCGGTAGTTCCCATTCAACGGAAGGATATGGAGATGAATATCAACTTCAATATGTCCTGCCAGAAGAATAAGTTACTTTCGCTTAGTGGAGAGTATAATGGTATGCATATGACAGCTTCAGATATTACTCCGATTGGCTCGCTTTATGGCGCAGGCCAGAACGGTGGTGACAATAATGTAGTATATCAGATTGTAGGTCAGCCATTTGGGGTATTCTATCTGCCTCACTGCAAAGGGATTAAAGAAAATAAACTTGGTGGCTACAGTTACGATATTGAAGATTTGAATGATGATGGCGAGATTGATTTTAGCGATGGCGGAGACAGGTATATAGCAGGTCAAGCAACCCCCAAGGTAACTATTGGATCAAACATCAGTTTCCGTTACAAGTCCTTTGATATTGCCATGCAGATAAATGGTGCTTTCGGTCATAAGATATTCAATGGCACGGGCTTGGCTTATACCAATATGTCGATATTCCCTGACTACAATGTATTGAAGGGTGCTCCTGAAAAAAATATTATTGACCAGAATGTCTCAGACTATTGGTTGGAAAAGGGTGACTATGTAAATATTGAACATATTACCATAGGCTACAATATTCCAATGAAATCCAAGGCTGTGAAGTCATTGCGTCTTTCGGCAGGCATTAGCAACCTTGCAACAATCACAGGCTATAGCGGTCTTACTCCAATGATAAACAGTTATGTAGTAAGCAACACTTTGGGCATTGACGACAAACGCACCTATCCTTTATATCGTACCTATTCGTTAGGTCTTAGTATTCAATTCTAACCGCTTACAGTTATGAAAAGATATATAAACATATTGATGGTTGCTTTGGCAACGATGATGACCTCTTGTCTTACTGAAGATCCTAGAGATCAACTTTATGAAGAAGACATTTACAACAATGCCAACAACATATATATTAATGCAGTGGCTGTGCTCTACAATTACATTGGTGGCAGTGCAGACAGTGAGGGTTTACAGGGAACCTGTCGTGGAATTTATGACTATAACACACTTACCACAGACGAAGCCATGATACCTATTCGTGGTGGCGACTGGTACGATGGAGGTTTGTGGACGAATATGTATCAGCATAAGTGGAGTCCTAATGATTTACCACTCTACAATACTTGGAAATACCTCTACAAGGTTGTTGTGTTATCGAACAAATCTCTGCATATCATCGATAAGTATAGACATAACCTATCTGAGGAGCAGAGAGTGGCCTACGAAGCTGAGGTGCGAGCTCTGAGAGCACTTTTCTATTACTACATTATGGATATGTATGGCAGAGTGCCCATCGTAACATCCTATGAACAACCGCAGGATGAAGTTGTGCAGAGCGAGCGTAGCGAGGTTTTCCGTTTTATCGTGAATGAGTTGCAGGAGGTTGCCGAGTTGTTGCCAAATGAGCGTAGTAATAAGATGGGTAACTACTATGGTCGTATAACAACACCTGTAGCTAATTTCCTTTTGGCTAAGTTGGCTCTTAATGCCGAGATATATTGTGATGATAATTGGACTGATGGCGTTCCACGGAACGGTAAAGAGATATTTTTCACCGTCGATGGTGAGAAACTCAACGCTTGGCAGACCTGTATCAAATATTGCGATAAACTTGCCGAGGTAGGTTATCGGTTGGAGGACGATTATAGCTATAATTTCTCTGTGCATAACGAGAACTCCAACGAAAACATATTCACCATTCCGTTGGATAAGAACCTATATGCTGCGCAGTTCTGGTA
>NZ_PUED01000190.1 GCF_003024925.1 Paramuribaculum intestinale | reverse complement strand
ATCTACGCTACGTTCACAACCTCCAGCACTTCTACCGGATGTTTGAAATCGATAAGCCTATAATCGTATGAGATGCCCGGTATGCAATGGCGTTGGAATGGTTGACAATCCGCGATTCTACAACAGGCCATGCTGGGACGCATGGGAAAGCGGAATACCTACAAGAATACGATGCCGACACTGCGGTGGCTATGGCTTTATTATAGGCGAAATCAGCGACATCATCCCGGCACTGCAAACGGCAGTAGATGAACATCGCGGGCTGACCGCAAAGGAAACAAAGCAAATACTAACGACACTTCTTAAAGAAAATAAATCTTAACGAATATCAGGAAGCCGCCCTTAAAACGGCGATTTATCCCAACGACGGCAAGGTTAACTATCTTGCGCTTGCCATCTGTGGCGAAGCCGGAGAATTAGCCGATAAGGTCAAGAAAATCTTGCGCGACAAGGACGGCGAATACAAGGAAGCCGACAAACACGCCCTCGCGCTGGAGCTTGGCGATATTATGTGGTATGCCGCGAACCTGTCAAGTGTTCTCGGTTATAGTCTTTCTGAAATTGCGGAACTTAATATAGCAAAAATCGCCGGCAGAGTGGAACGTGGTACGATTCACGGAGTCGGCGACAATAGATAATCATCATGGCTGCTGACACGACCTTATCAATAACGCAGATAGAGCTTGGACTCGCGCAATATTTCAATTTTCGGAACAATGTAATCGTGCCTAACGTATCATGGGGCTTACTTAACCATGAAGCCGACCTGTTGATACTGAACAAAAGCGGTTATCTTACCGAAATTGAAATCAAACGAAGTTGGGCAGACTTTCTCGCAGACTTTCGGAAACGGCATACGCACGAAGACACAAAGGTATCGTGGCATTACTACGCAGTGCCGGAGTCAATCGTTGATAAATGCCGTGAAAAACTTGCAGAAGTTGACCCCGGACACAGATGGGGTCTTATCAGCTATGCCGCGTCATGGGATGGCGAGTGCTGGCCTAAAATAGAATCGCAACCGTCAAACATACACTATCATTGCAGTGAACGGAAATTGTATTTAGAGGAGCAATTTCAGCTTGCAAGACTTGGTGCAATGCGCACGTGGTCACTTAAAGAAAAAATCATCAAAAATGGAAAATAAACCCAATATCATTGTCAAGAAGCATACCGGCGTGGAGCTTGTTCAGCTTGCCGCCAGTTTTACATCCGGTCACGAAAGTAAGATAACCCTGAAACGTGCCTACAAAACGGAACACTCCATCATAAGGACACAAATCTTCACGGTGGAATGTTACAATATCCCTCTTTTTGTAAGCACCCATTTCATCCGTCATCATGTGGGTTCACAGCCTTACCAATTAACCTGTCGTATCGACCGCCCCGGCGGTGGTAATCCCCATCTCAAGGAACGTATCGCAGAGGTCAACGAATTGCTCGCAGATGGAAGAATTGAAGAAGCCTGTGATATTCTGAATTGGCTTGCAGAAAATTCAGACCGCTACACAAAGGTGAATCTTCTGCTTTTTGGAAATGCGCAAGCATTTATTGATATGGCAAAACTCCGTCTTTGTACCACTGCTTCACCTGAAACAAGAGAAATCTTTCAGGTTATAAAGTCCAAGATTGCAGAAGTTGACCCCGACTTAGCTCCATTTCTTGTAAAGAAATGTGTTTATCGTGGAGGTATCTGCTGTGAACTTAAATGTTGCGGATACAACAAATCTGATATGTTTCAGAAAGAACTCGCCCAGTATAAATTACTTTTCTCCAATTAGGCTATGGATGACGATGGAATCCAATATATCAAGTTTATGAATGAAGAATGTAGGCTACGTTACCTTATCGATAAGTATAAGGAACATGATAAGAAACGTAATCGGTACATCGCACATCTATTGCGAATGAATGACCAGCAAGCCGAAAAGATAAAACGACTTGAGGCTCTTTCGGAACGTCAGCATGAAGAAATAGATGAGTTGATGGATGCCTACGATGGTGCGAAGCCTTTAATTGCAGACAAGGCACACCGGGCATACGTCTATGAACTTATCAAAAGGGCAAATGAAGCGAAAAAGAATAGACGGGTGGTGGAAAAGCTCACAACCGAAAATACCCGTCTATCCGAAGAAAACAAAGGTCTGAAAGACCGGGTAAAAGCACTTGAAACAATCATCAAAAATCTACATAATGGAACAAAACAATAATCCCCGTGTCATTGACTTCTCCAATGATTTAGAATCAGTCAATGACGACAAATCTCCGGATGTAAAGGCGTTTAAGAATACCGTTAGCAAAATGACCGACATCTTTATCGCTAAGAACCATGATTATGGCAATTCATTTGGGGAAACTGTGCGCGAGCTTGGTGTTGTTGCCGGCTTCGCTCCTATCATGCACAAGTTCAATCGCCTTAAAAACATCATTAAGGGAAACACTCCCCTTGTAGAGGGCGAAACCATCGAGGATACTCTGCTTGATATGGCAAACTACTGTATCATGCTTAATATGGAAATAAGCCAAAAGTAAATGATATGACCATTCAATATTTCAAGTTATATCTTGCTGGCATCATCTTCGGAATAATTCAGATGAGCGCAGATTTATTAAAGGCTGTCTATGAAACAGATTATTTTATGATAGCTTTTATGGGTCTTATGTTTATCGTGATGATAAGGCTATTGATTTGGGCGATGCGTGAACATAAACGAGAAAGAATGAAATATGGCAATCAATCCCAATCTCATAAATAACCTGCTTGATGTTTTCGCAGAAGCGGAAAAAGTCAGAGAAAAGGGTGTTATGCCCGGTCTGAATGAGCAATATAAGCAATTTGGAATAAAGTATTTTGTATCTTACAAGGAGGTGGAACATATCAAAAATATGTTTCACCGGATAGGTAGGTATGATGAATCAGAATCATTGAAACTGCTGAATATTTCACCGGCAGAAAGATATGTCTTTAACCAAAGTCTGAAAGATATGGTAGAGGAAATGGTGATGAAGATGATTCAGGATGGAGTCATTGTTCTTGAGATAAAGGATTCTGATTACGGCAAACCATCATCGGAACTTACATTGACGGTTCGTGTTGTAAATCCCAGACCAACCATAAGGCGCATTGATATTCAAAGAAAAGATAAGGATTAAATAAAGGGCGATTGGATAATACCGACCGCCCTTTATAGTTATGGAAAAGTATGTTTATGTACGATTAGCAGGATTTGGCTCTACGAATTTAAGCATCATGTGGCAGAATGTACGTTGTGCATTCATTCCATAATCAGTGCCTTTACCACGATATATCAGATGATACACATCCGGGCTTTCTTGAGGTACTTGCAACGTGATTTCACCCTTATACATAAGAGCAAGAAAACTATTTTTCTTTTGCAGAAAGTCTTCTTTGGAACTACCGGTAATGGTAAAATCCAGAAGCAACTCACGGGATGCAATCTTTGGATTAGCATCTACAATGATGCGTTTTCCGTGTTCAAGGCGCGACTCGTTTTCGATATTTTCCTTTAATGTCAATGGCTCGGTCAGCGCATCAAGAAAACCATCCCCCATACGCACCCCAAAGGTATCATATACAGAATATTTGTTGATTTTAAGTTCCGGTATTTTATTCATGCTTAGAGATTTTTAGTATTTTTCTTGATTTCAGCAATGTCAGCTTGCATCGTCTGAATAGGCTTGACAATCGCCCCAGTGTTTTCACTGATAGTCTGCAATTCGATGTAGATTTTTGCAAGCTGACGCTCGATGTTATCCTGATGAACGTTGAAACGGCTATATTCCATTGCAATCTGGATAAGTTCATCGGTCATGTCCGCAAGAGTCATTGCAGAAATGTTGTCGGTAGCCTTGATTGATTCCACAGCTTCCTGCATTGCCGTCATCCTGCCAATGATGGCAAGACCCGTATCTTCCGTAATGGTAGTAACACCGGCTTTTGATGCCTCCTGCGAATACGCACTCCCGGCATCCCATCCCATAGCCTTTTTAAGACTATCGCGGTCAGTTATGGCACTATTTACGATGCTGTCCCACTCCTTTTTCAGTTTGGCTTGCTCTTCTTCGGTCAGACCATTGTCATCATTCATAGCATCTGCAAACCCCTCATACCACTTTTTCAAGAGGTCATTATATTTGGAGTTCATAAGGCTATTGAT
>NZ_PUED01000019.1 GCF_003024925.1 Paramuribaculum intestinale | reverse complement strand
AACTTGACGCGAATCGCCCGAAAAGACCTTTGAGTGGATGGCAAGAAGTCCCTATATATTTCTTCGGGTTAAATTCAAACATACTCTTAGACAATCTTTAAGAATTTTCTTTTATAGAACGTTCCTGTTCCGGAATAAGGTGTATAAAAATAAAAAGCCGGGAGGAATTGCTTCCTTCCGGAATGTGATGTTGTCAGCCTCAAATACTCATTTTGGTCAGAGTTTCAATGCTTGGATTCATCGCCACGATGCGTCCCTTCGGGTCGATAAGGAGCGATTTGAATCCTTCGGTCAGCCGGTAGTCATGGATGATCCTGTTGGCTTGGCTGCCGTCGACATGGATGTGGTTCTCCGCGCTAAGATTGTCTCTACGCACTATCTCACGAAAGAGGCGCTCGCTACGGTCGAAGTTGACCGACAAGAGACAAAATCGTTCCTGCGGGAGCAGCTTGGCTGCCTCGTCATACCGGTAGGCCCTGAGGCGTGAGTCGGCGTCGGCCGACGACCAGAATGTGACGATCACATAGCGTCCCTTCATATCCGCAAGCGACAGCGTCGTGTCGCTGTTTTCAATCGTCATCGATGGAGCGTTGTAGCCTTCGGCGGCTTCAAACACACGCTCGGAATAAGCGGATACTGAAATGACAAGAACGGCGAAGAGCACAATGACTTTCATTGTTTTCTTCATTGTCAAGGTTTAATGTTACACATAAGGCAGGCATTCCGAAGGAGGGTGGCGTTACGGCTGCACGTGTGTGGTGCTGCCGTATCAGAAAGCTTGCCCCGCCGATTTTCGGCGTCATCTGCAGGCGACTCTTCGCCTGACACCTTTCTTAAAACACCGCAAAGTTACAAAAATATTGCGGCGTACACAATTTGTCAGGTGCCCAGTGAGGTCTGTATCGGCTTTCGTACGGCTTGGGGAGCGGGTTGCAGCAGAGGGTTAAAATAGGTTAACGTTGGCTGTCAGGGCATATATTTAGCCTCGCGCAGGGTTTTGTCGGAGAGGTAGAAGGTAGGTTGCAGCAACGATTCAGGCGTGGCTTCGGGATTGGCTTTGAGGTATGATTCTGCGATGCGCCACCCTGTCAGTCGGCCGGCCATTGGCGGCACGTCGCGTCCGATCACCGTCCCCGGGGAGCCTTCGTGCAGCAGCGAGGAAGCTGTGCGTTCCGAACGGTCGAATAGCAGGTCGGATCCGGCCATGCGCTGCCATATCTCTTTCTCGGACCGATAAAGCTGCGCGAAGTCATCGTCGGTTATCCCTATGGCGCGGGCTTCATTGTCCGGCATCAGTCTGACGAGGGCTGCGGCCACGGCGCCTTCGTAGAGCATCCGCTGTAGCAGTGTGGGGTGTGCGTCGCTCTCCAAAGGATACACCGTGCGCACTATTGCCTCGGCAATGTCGCGTGTCATCCATTCGGGTGTCTTGCGTGCGCGCCGATAGGCCGGAAAGGAACTGTAGCCTTCATAATCGGCTCCTAGATAATGGTTGAGGCCTACGATTATCGTTATGCCGTTTGTGTCGGACATCAGTATGACCGATTGCGAATATGGTATGACGGTAGCATAGATCTGGCGGAGCGGTGGAGCATCGGGTAGTATCGACGCCATATTGCGGTGCAGCCGACCGATGTCGGACGAGAACTGCCGCAACGAAGGCATGATTGAGTCGGCGTCATGGCCGAAGATCCTCATTGCTTCCGACTGGCCGAACCGATAGACCCACTGCTGCGTGGCGGCAGTGTCGTCGTCGGCTCCTAACGCGCGCATTATGGTGTGCGCACCGTCGGGCGACGATGCGAGCGCCTCGGCCGTGGTGATTCGTTCCACCGGTATTTCTGTGTTTTCGTAGGTTGTGCACGATGCGATAGCTGTCACAAGGGCTGCAATAGGTAATGTCGTCAGTTTCATGAAGCCAAAGTTAAACAAAATGTACCCAACATTGGCTCTCGTGCATTGGCTCTCGTGGCCGATTTTGTGGCAAATGTGGTCAAAAATGGATGATAATTACTAACTTTGCGCTTTGATAGCGGTATGTCCGTCGGGATCGGACATGTCCGTAATCTCTTTTTGAAAAGAACAATTGACGAAACCATGCATGGCATAATACGCAGTATATCTATAGCGCTGACGGTTGCGTTCATGTCGCTGACAGCCGCTGCAGAGGAAAAGTTTACCGTAGTTATCGACGCGGGACACGGCGGTGGCGACACCGGAGCCGTAGGCATAATCACCCGTGAGAAGGATATAAATCTCGCTGTCGCTACTAAATTGGGCAAGCTTATTGAGGATAATTTCAAGGATGTCAAGGTGGTCTACACCCGCCGCAATGATACGTTTGTCACTCTCCAGGGGCGTGCCGACATAGCCAACAAGGCGGGTGGCGATCTGTTCATATCCATCCATACCAACTCTATCGACAAAAAGGCGCGCAACTACCGCACCGTGGCCGGAGCTTCGGTTTACACCCTTGGATTCCGCCGTACGGAAGAGAACCTTGCCGTGGCCATGCGCGAGAACTCCGTGATGAAGCTTGAGGCCGACTACTCGACTGTCTACGAAGGATTCGATCCGTCCTCGACCGAATCATACATCATCTTCGAGATGAGCCGCAACAAGCACGTGGAGCAAAGCGTGGCTGCCGCCCAGGCCATACAGCAGGAGCTCGTCGCGACTGCGGGACGTCGCGACAGAGGCGTAAGGCAGGCCAATTTCTGGGTGCTGTTCAAGACAAGTATGCCGGCGGTGCTCGTAGAACTTGATTTCATATGCAATCCTGTGCAGGAAAAGTATATGGCCTCAAACAAGGGTCGTGAGAAGATGGCGCAGGCCATTTTCAATGGCTTCCGTGAGTATAAGCGCTCCATCGACCTTCATACCGCCACTGTCAACGGCGGGAAGGTCGCTTCCAAGGGGAAAAACATGCCGAAGCCGCAGCGCAAGCTCACGCCGGTCGACGAGCCTGTACATCAGGTGACGCCCTCAGCTGACTCTGCCGGAAAGAAGGTTTCGGAAGCGGACAATACCGCGACTGTATCGGAAAAAGCATCTGACCGCGT
Organism: Paramuribaculum intestinale; assembly: GCF_003024925.1. Classification (GTDB taxonomy): domain Bacteria; phylum Bacteroidota; class Bacteroidia; order Bacteroidales; family Muribaculaceae; genus Paramuribaculum; species Paramuribaculum intestinale. The sequence continues at coordinate 22,685 of NZ_PUED01000019.1, read as the reverse complement.
ATCGTCCGGAAAGCAGGTGTCAGAGGAGGCGAAGAGCGTTGACCGAGCGAAGTCAGCGTCGGCCGATGACAACCGTATCATATATAAGGTGCAGTTCATGACCAGCTCGAAACGACTTGGTAAGAAATCGAGCGAATACAAGGGGATGACCGATGTCGAGTGTTATGTCGACGGACGCGTGTATAAATACACCGTAGGGTCATACACATCCCTGTCCGATGCGCAGAAGCGGCTCAGGCAGGTAAGGAAACAGTTCCCCGACGCGTTTGTCATAAAGACGCGCAATGGCAAGAGAATTAAATGATTTAGACAACGATATAATTCCAACCGACAATGAAGACTATACAGAAAAAGGAACTGATGATAGGCCTGACGGTGCTGATCACACTGCTGATACTCTTTTTCGGTATCGACTACCTCAAAGGCGTCAATGTGTTCAAGGCTGCCAACTATTATTATGCATCATATACCAATGTCGCCGGTCTGGCGCAGTCGGCTCCGGTGACTGTCAACGGCTACAAAGTGGGCCTTGTGCGTGAGATCAACTATGAGTATGACAACCCCGGCCATATCAAAGTGGAGCTGTCGCTCGACCGTAAGCTGAAGGTTCCGGTGGGTACGGAGGCGGTGCTCGTCACCGATATGCTCGGCACCTCGTCGATCGAGCTGAGAATGGGCAAGGACACGCGAATGCATCAGGTCGGGGACAAGCTGACGGGTGTCAACTCATCAGGACTGATGGATAATGTCACCAACGACATACTTCCGTCGGTTGCTTCGGCGCTTCCTAAAATTGATTCGCTTCTGACGGCTGTCACAGCCATCGTGTCGGATCCGGCGCTGCTCGGTGCGGTGAAGCGTCTCGATGCGGTTATGGCTAATCTGGAGCGAAGCACCACGGCACTCTCCGCAACCATGGCGCGCACACCGGCCATAGCTTCCGACGCGCAGACCACTATGACCAATGTCCGCCAGATCTCGGCCGACCTCACTCAGGTCACAGCTGCTTTGCGTGAGATGCCACTTGACTCCACGATGGCCAATGTGCAGAGCTTCACAGCACGTCTCAATGAGCTTTCGGGGCAGCTCCAGAGCCGCGATTCGTCGCTCGGACTGCTCCTAAACGATCCGTCGCTCTATAATTCGCTCAATGGCGCTGTGGGAAGCCTCGACTCGCTTCTGCAGGATGTGAAGCGTCATCCCAAGCGATATATCAGCATCAAACTGCTCTGATCCCATGCCTGAAAGATGTTGCATGGAAGCGGTATCTTATTTGTACAAGATCTAAATAACGACTACGCCGGACCGACCCTCGGGGTTGGTCCGTTTTGTTAGTGCTGATGCCGTCGTTAACATTTTGCGACGACTGACGGGCGTTTTACTGTAGCGACACAATAAAGTGTGTAATTACCACATTATCACAGGTTTATTCTTGTATGTTATCATGTCGGTCGGACGTTGGCCTATGCTGTGTGTAAGGCGTTGTGATTCAGTATAGTTGAAAAAAACTTATGATTTGCAAATAAAATCGCGATTGTTTATAACTTTTTTTTGCCCCAATTTTGCATCCGGAAAAAGGGCGCATGCTCTCCTCTTGAAACAATAAATTCCCCCACATAAATGGAGCATAATCATATACAGATGTGGGAAAATTGTCTTGCGATTTTCCACGACAATCTACCCAAGGAACAGTTTGAAGCATGGTTCAAGCCGGTCGCATCGATCAGCTTTGTTGACGGAAACCTTAATATACGAGTGCCGTCACAATTCTTTGTGGAGCAGCTTGAAGAACGCTATTTCAAACTGATCAGCAAGACGCTCCATAAGGTTTACGGCCCGTCGGTAAAGCTGTTCTATCACTTCGACCAGGTTTCCGATGACCCCACGACGGCTGTCACGATGGAGAGCTCAAATCCGTCGACTGCTGTGGCGCCCGCACCCGGAGCCACCTCCAACCCGTTTGCTCCAAAAGCGCAGCCTGCCGAGATCGACGCACAGCTCAATCCGCGATACACGTTTGAAAACTACTGTATAGGCGTCAGCAACCGTGTGGCGCGCTCCATCGGTGAGGCGATCGCTTCCGACCCGAAGTGCAAGACGTTCAACCCGCTATTTATTTTCGGGTCGCCGGGTGTAGGCAAGACTCACCTGATACAGGCTATCGGAATCCGTATCAAGGAGCTTAATCCCCAGCAGCGCGTCCTGTATGTGACCGCACGCCTGTTTGAGAGCCAGTATACGACAGCTCTGCGTAGCGGACGCATCAACGACTTCATAAACTTCTATCAGAGCATCGACGTGCTCATACTCGACGATATTCAGGATCTGATAGGCAAGACGAGCACCCAGGGAACATTCTTCCACATATTCAATCATCTTCAGCTCAATCAGAAGCAGATCATACTGTCGTCCGACACACGCCCGTCGATGATGGAGGGCATGGAAAAGCGCATGATCGACCGCTTCAAATGGGGCATGACAGCCGAACTCGAGAAGCCCGACTACAATCTGCGGCGCGAAGTGCTTGAGCGCAAAGCCATGAAGGACGGTCTTGTGATACCGGCCGATGTGCTCGACTATATAGCAGGAAATGTCACCGACTCAATCCGCGAGCTTGAGGGTATCATGGTGTCGCTCATAGCCCATGCTACGGTGCTCGGTTGTGAAATATCCATAGACCTTGCCCGTAAGGTGCTCGGAAACGCAGTGAAGATCAACCGCCGCCAGATAAATTTCGAAATGATAGCCCAGGAGGTCAGCGCCTACTACAAGATCGAACCCGACCAGCTCTTTACCAAGTCGCGCCGCCGCGAGATCTCCGACGCGCGCCAGATGGTGATGTTCCTGGCCAAGAAACATGCCAAGATGGGGCTTAAGGCTATCGGATCGCGCCTGTCGCGCACACACGCTACCGTATTGTATGCATGCCGCAACATCGAGGAGCGTCTGCCGCTTGAGAAGCGCCTGCAGGACGATCTGTCGAAGCTCGAGTCGGCCATCCTTTCGTAAGCGTATGCCGTTCTCCGTAGGAGACATGATTGGCCAAAATGTAATATATTAATATGAATCGTGGTCATAATGGCCACAAATGTTCATGTCGGTTGCACAATTGCTTTTCATTTTGTAATTTCGTGCCATAATCATTAATGCAAGCTGAACTTATGTCAACATTCGCATCGAGATCAAATCATCATTATGATGCCGCCCGGATAGAGCATTCCGGCTATCGGTGTGACGGCGCGATTCAGCTGATGATTTTCGATAAAACCTCAACTACAACTCAATTCACTGAGAATGAGGTGGTTATGGGGGGGGGTATTCCTTTAGATCCTGCTCGTCCATCCAACATCCGTTTTCCTCTTTTTTGAATTGTGGCAGATCCTCCGGTGCTACGGCGGACAGGTTTCCTGTGCAATCTCAACAACCTGTCGAAAGCGTCGAGTCGATTTCCGTTATTGACCAAACCATAACAAATCACATTGTATCATAATCCGGTCAGCAGATAGCTGACTATCCTGTATATGAAAGTGGACTGACCACTCCGTGAGGATCCGTCGTTCACATCCCTGTAAAATAAATCTTGGAAGGAGCTATCCGTGAGGATTGCTCTTTTTTTGCGGTGTTTTTCACGCTTTCATGCGTGCTTCTATGCAAAAAAGCTGATACTGCAATGTGTTATGCCGTCGATTTTGCGTAACTTTGTGGTTGAACATCATGAGCTGTTCAATATGCATACACATACTAAGTAACTCACAGCGACCCACGGGTTACTGATGAGTTTAATGATGTCAACTAATCTTTAAGAATTACTTATATGAAACCAATCATTATCGTGGCTGCTCTGGCGGCCGCTCTCTCGGTGCAGGCGCAGGAAGCCGCGAAGACCGATTCGGTCGAGGGCTTCAAGTTCACCGATGTAAAGACTGTGAAGACCGGTCCGGTACGCGACCAGAACAAGTCGGGCACATGCTGGTGCTTCTCAAGCAATTCGTTCTTCGAAAACGAGATCATCCGCAAGGGACACAAGCCCGTGGATCTGTCGGAAATGTTTGTCGTATGGCACACCTACGACGACAAGGCCGACAAATATATACGCACCAACGGCAAGATCAACTTCTCGCAGGGTGGCAGCGGACTCGACGTCCCCTATGTGTGGGCAGCCTACGGCATGATGCCCGAAGAGGCCTACAAGGGACTCAACTACGGCGAGGACAATCACGTGCACGGCGAGCTTGAGTCCGCCATGCAGGGCTATCTTTCGGCTATCAACCGCAAGCCCAACCGCCGGCTCTCCACTGCGTGGCGCAAGGGTCTGCAGGGCATACTCAACGCCTATTTCGGAGAGATCCCCCAGACATTCGAATACGAGGGCAAGACCTACACTCCCCGGACATTCGCACAGTCGCTCGGCATCAATCCCGACGATTACGCCACGTTCACTTCGTTCACCCACCATCCGTTCGACAAGCCCTTCGTGCTTGAGGTTTCCGACAACTGGCTCTCCGGCCAGTATATGAACGTGCCTCTGGCCGATCTCAAGGCTATCGTCGACAACGCTATCGACAAGGGCTACTCCGTGGCTTGGGCTGCCGACGTCAGCGAAGGCGGTTTCAAGTGGAAAGAGGGATTCGCTGTGATGCCTGCCGACAAGGACGAGGCCGATCTTGAAGGCACCGAACTGTCGCGCTGGGTGAAGCTCTCCGATGCTGAAAAGAACCGTGAGAAATACGACGTCAAAGGCCCGGTAAAGGAGATTGAGGTCACTCAGGAGATGCGTCAGGATATGTTCGACCGTCAGGAAACAACCGACGACCACGGAATGGTGATCGTAGGCAAGGCCACCGACCAGAACGGCAATGAATACTACAAGGTGCAGAACTCATGGACCGACAAGCAGAAATACGGCGGCTACTTCTATGTGTCAATGCCCTATTTCCTTGCCAAGACCATGGATATCTACGTCAACAAGGAGGCTGTGCCTGCCGCTATACGCAAGCGCACCGGCATCTGAGCCGCATTACAGCGGAAGACAAACCCGACGGTCCTGTGTCACGATCCGAGATCTGACGCAGGACCGTTGTTTTATGAAACGCGCTCTATCCCGGCGTGGTCGGCATACATCCATTTCTGCCCGCGGTCGCGGTCGTAGACCTTCCGCCCGGCCACGTATGTGGCTCTTATCAGGTTGTCCGGACCGAGCGACGCTATGACAGCCAGTTTCTCGAATACTGTGGCGGCGTATTTCATGCGCCATCCGACGAATTCCGACGGACGTAGATCCACCACGGCCATATCGGCCTCGAAGCCCGGCGCTATGGAGCCTATTGTGTTTTCAAGCCGTAGCGCCTCGGCGCCGCCGCGTGTGGCCATGTAGAAGCTTTTGAGTGCGCTAAGGCCACAGCCGTGCAACATCGCCACCTTGTAGGCCTCGCCGAGCTGCCGAGGAATGGAAAAGCTTGTTCCGCCGCCGGTGTCGGATCCGATTCCGGTTCTGACAGGACGCGATCTCTTCACAGCCTCGCGGTAGTCGAATTCTCCGTCGCCGAGGAATAGGTTGGACGACGGACAGTGGGCCACCCCGCAACCACAGTCATGGAGCGTCTGCCATTCATTCTCGCCCATTATACAGCAGTGGGCCATTACCGTCATCCGGTCAACGAGGCCGAAATGGCGGTAGACATCTGTGTAGTCGGCCATTCCGGGAAACAGTTCCCTCACCCACTCTATCTCGTTCTGCGATTCGTTCAGGTGTGTGTGCAGATACACTCCGGTGTCGATATGCCGCTGATAAAGTTCCCCGGCAAGCTGTAGCTGCCTGGAGGACGAGGTGGGAGCAAACCGGGGTATGACGGCGTAGAGCTGCCGTCCGCGGCGATGCCATTTGTCGAGCAGTTCCCCGGCGACAGCAATCGATTCTTCGGCCGAGGGATCCTTCAGGGCTTCGGGCAGATTGCGGTCCTGGAGCACTTTGCCGCATATCATTCGGGTGTTGTAGCGTTCGCTCTCTTCGAAGAAAGCATTGACCGACGTGGCGTATGTTGTGGCGAACACATTGGCGGTGGTGGTGCCTTGGGAGAGTGTCTGCCTGAAGAATTCCCGTGCCGTCTCGTCGGCCGATTGCTTGTCAGCCATTCGCGACTCTGTAGGGTAGGCATACCGTTCGAGCCAGTCGAGCAGCGTTTCGCCGTATGAGCCGATCATCGGACTCTGTGCGTAATGGGTGTGGCAGTCGACGAAACCGGGCATTACCACGGCGTCGGCATACATGTCGATATCCCTCATCTGCGGATATGCGGGAGCTATGGCGCTGTAGTTGCCTGCATCGACGATATATCCGTCCTGTATCACTATCAGGCCGTCGGCATGATAGTCGTAGCAGCCCTCTGCGTCGTCGTGAAGCGCCGGATTGGCCTTGAATGTCAGTATATGGCCTCTGATGCCTTTGAGCGGGGAGCCGTGGGGATTTACCGGAAGCGGGGCGGTGTGCATGGATATGATGATGTTGTGTTACTGACATTACAAACGCTTCCGGACACCGAAAAGTTGCGCCGGCGACTTTCATCGTTGTTTACGTTACAAGTTTCGACATATCGTCGGCCAGTTCTTCACGGAGCAGCGTTGCGTCGAAGTCCGACGCCCATTTCTCGCGTGCGCCCAGACGCATGCGGCTGTATCGCAGCTGTGAGTCGATATAGGGCATGATACCGCGTATGAACTCCTCCTTTTCAGGATTGGCGGCCAGCAGTATGCCGCAGTCGTCGTCGACCATCTCCGACAGACCGCCGACATCGTTGGCTATGACCGGCACTCCATACATCATTGATTCGCACAGAGCCACCGGGCAGCCTATGCCGTCGTCGGCAAGCAGCAGTGTCCAGTCGATGCTGCCGGTGGCGTAGAGCGCGTGCACGTCGTCGTTGCTCACTGCGCCGAGCAGTTCGGTTGTGAGCCATTTGTTGGGGGTGAGCCGCCCGAGGGTGGCTTTCAGGTCGTCGTAGCACGGGCCGTCGCCTACCACAATCCATTTTATTGGAGTTTCGCGTGCGGTGGCCAGTGCGTCGATATATTCGGCCATCTGGCTGAAGCGTTTCTCCTCGGTGATCGGCCCTACAGTGAGGAAGGTCAGCTGGTTGTGTATTATATGTGGCGACGGAGCGCTATCGCGCCGGTCAACACATCCGAAACGGCGTGTCTCGATGTGCACATGTCGGTCACCCGACAGTCGTCGGCGGATCACGTCGGCCGTCTGGTCGCTCGTGGTGAATATCGCCTTACAGTGTCGTGCGGTGAACAGGCGTAGCTGGCGGTTGCCACGGCGCAGATCGTCGGTGTGGGCGCGGCTCACGATGCGCAGGTGCAGTTTGCGCGATGCGAGAGCAAGACCCGAGGTCAGCGGACTGAGCCTGAAGGTATAGAATATTGTGTTTTGCGATGTGAGGTCGGGGTGTCGCCGTAGCCAGCGCGTGAACCATTGTCCGGCGGCTACGGCCTGGATTGAGTGCGACAGCGCGTGGCGGTTGTCGGTGCCGTGCGTGAGCCAATAGGCCATGTCGGCCGATGCAAGAGCGCTCCACACCGGCAGCCGTCCGTCGTGTCCGGTGGCGTCGGCCAGATCATCGCATATCTCTATGCCGGGTCGGAGATGTTCGTCGCGGACACTGCTGATCCGGTGGCGGGGCATCACTATGATACGGTCGAACCGTGAGGCAAGGGCGTCAAGCCCTGGCTTGACCAGGACGCTTTCAGGGTGCTCACAGTAGGGATAGGCGTCGGTAATGACCACGATGGTCGTCGGTTGTGGTTCGGGGTGATTCACGAATGGTCAGCGGTTGTGGTAGGTGGGGAGGGAATGTCTGGAGAGATGTGCGGTCAGCCAGCGAAATGGATGATGAGAGCGGATGAGATCACCATGTAGATCAGCATGCCGATGATGTCGTTGGTGATGGATATGAAGGGGCCGGTGGCCAGTGCCGGATCTATCTTGAACTTCTCGAGGGTCAGTGGCACGAAAGTGCCGAACACCGAGGCGAAGATCACCACCGACATGAGCGACAGCGACACGGCCATGGTGGTGGAGTAGTGACCCGGGCCGAGTTTCATGACATTGTAGGTCAATACAAGCAGCGATATTATCAGGCCGTTGATCAGGCCTACGCCAAGCTCTTTGAGCAGCTGGCGTCCGGAGCGGCGAAGGTCGAGCGAGCCGTTGGCCAGACCCTGCACGACGATAGCCGACGACTGGGTGCCGACGTTGCCGCCTGTGCCGCCTATGAGCGGTATGAAAAGAGCAAGTGTCGGATCGACCGAGAGGCCTTCCTCGAAGTTGCCGAGTATGAGTGAGTTGCCTATGCCGCCGAGCATTCCTATCAGCAGCCAGGGCAGCCGGGCCTTGGTCTGGGTGAAGATGGTGTCGGAGGTCTCCACGTCGCTCGACAGACCTGATGCCAGCTGATAGTCGCGTTCGGTCGATTCACGCACCTGGTCCATGACGTCGTCGACGGTGATGCGCCCTACGAGGCGTCCGATGGAGTCGACCACCGGCATGGCCACGAGATCGTATTTCTCGAAGTCGATGGCCACGTCGTCGATCGGCGTGTCGGTCTTCACCGATGCCGGGTTCTCCTCCATGACGTGGCGTATCTTCGACACCGACGGGTGGGTGATCAGGGTTTTCAGCGGCAGTATGCCCCGCAGGCGGTAGTCGTTGTCGACCACATAGACGTTGTAGATCGCGTCCATATCCTCGGCCTGCATCCTCATCTGCTTGATGCATTCGGGCATGCTCCAGTTCTCGTTGACCACGATCATCTCGGTGCCCATCAGGCCGCCGGCGGTGTCCTCGTCATATTTCAGCAGGTCAATGATGTCGCCTGCCTGCTCCACGTCGTCGATGTGCGAGAGGATCTTGTCGCGGTCCTCTTCGTCGAGTTCCTGTATGATGTCTACGGCGTCGTCGGTGTCGAGGTTTTCGATAAACTGCCGGGCGATTTCCTCGGCTGGCATCTCCTTGAGCAGCTTGCGGCGGTCGTCCTCGTCAAGCTCCATGAGCACGTCGGCGGCTATCTCGTCGTCGAGCAGCTTGTAGAGAAATTCCTCCTCCTCCAGATCGAGCTGCTGGTAAAGCTCGGCTATGTCGGCCGGGTGTAGGTCGGCCAGCTCCGTGCGGGCGGCCTCCTCGTTGCGCTCGGCTATGATCTGCCTTATGTGTTCCAGATATTCGGGGGTGTATTCTTTCATTGCTTGGGTGCGCGGAGTGAGGATATGAAATTGGTGAGTTCTACAAATTGTCCGACAGTGAGCTGTTCGGGGCGCATCTGACCCATCGGCAGCTCGTCGGCGCCGGTGCCGGCCGGCAGAAGGCCGCGCAGGGAGTTGCGCAGGGTCTTCCGGCGCTGTCCGAAGGCTGTCTTCACCACGGTCTTGAACAGTCGCTCGTCGCATCCCAGATCGGTCACGTCGTTGCGGCGCATGCGTATCACTCCGCTCTGCACTTTGGGCGGCGGGTTGAAAACTCCCGGCTGCACGGTGAAGAGATACTCCACGTCATACCATGCCTGAAGCATAACGCTCAGTATGCCCCGGGTCTTGGTGCCGGCCGGGGCGGCGAGGCGTTCGGCCACTTCGCGCTGAAGCATTCCGGAGCAGCATTTCACCTGGTTGCGGTAGTCGAGCACATGAAAGAATATTTGCGAGGATATGTTGTAGGGGTAGTTGCCGATCACGCAGAAAGGCTGTCCGTCGGGGTAGGTCTGCGCCAGATCGAGTTTCAGGAAGTCGCAGTCGATTATGCGGCCTTCAAGCTCCGGGAAGTGGCTGCGCAGATAATCCACGCTCTCGCCGTCGATCTCGGCCACGCTTATGTCGTGACCCTCGGCCATCAGAAACTGTGTGAGCACTCCCATGCCCGGACCTACCTCCATCACCGGGAGGCCCTTGTAGTCGTCGAGGGTGGCGGCGATGCGCCGTGCTATGTCGAGATCGGTCAGGAAGTGCTGTCCGAGTGCTTTCTTGGGTTTTACCTGTTGGCTCATGGGCTGTGGTGTTTGTTTTGCAAAAATAGTGAAAATTCCCGGCGCCCCGGCATTATGCGGCCGGAAAAATGGGCTGATATGCCGCAACCCCTCTTCGCGGCTTGGCGTTGAGGGGTGTCGTGGTATGGGCGGGGATACCGGTCAGTGGAGCGGTGTCAGCCGTTGACGGCTTCTGTCAGGTTTTTGAACTGAAGGATGTAGTCGTCGGCCTTGGCGGCATCGAGATGTGGCGTGAAGAAGTTGGCGTTTAGCCGGGCGGCTTCGAGGCATGTGCCGGTCACCACCAGAGCGGGCTGCGCCACCGACGACACCATCGGGTCATCAATCGCGGCCAGCGATCCGAGCAGGCGGCTCAGGTCGGCGGCCAGGCGGGCGGTCTGCAGGTTGGCTTCGGCGCATTCGCCGAACAGTGCCTCCTGCTCCTTCTTCTCTTCGGCCACTATGGCGGCGTTGAGCGCCTTGCCGGCGGTGAAGCAGCGGTTGGCTGTAGCTTCGAGCTGCTCTTTGAGAATGCCGAATTGTGTCTGGAGCAGTCTGGTGGCCTGGTCGTCGGCGCAGAGTTTCTCCGACTTTATGGCCGATGACACGGCGAAAAGCCCCATGGCGGCCTGTATGGTGAGCACGGCGGCTGTAGCTTCGCCGGGTATGGTCAGGAGGGTTGCGTGGCTCAGGTGGTCGGTAAACTTCCGGAAGTTGATGTTCTGTATCATGTCAGGTTTTGTTTATGCATGATGGCGGACGTGTGACGCCGCTGGGTCTGCGCCGGGATGTCGGCGCTTGTTATATACAAACGCTGTCTGCGCGGTTAAAGTTGTTTCATGGCTGCAAAAAACGCACAAAAAAAGAGTCGGTATCCATGTCGGATCCGGCTCTCAGTGCCTTAAAAGGATTTTCGCGAGTTGTAATTACTCGGCAACAGCTACAGCAACGGTAGTGTCGGCGGCGATGGTGTCGTTGGTGAGGGTGTCACACACAGCCTCGGTCTCAACGGCAACAACAGCCTCTACGCTGTCAGTGGCAGCAGCCTCAGTCTCAGCGGCATTCTTGTTTCCGCAAGCGAAGAGCGATGCGCTGAATACAACAGCGAGCATCAGAACTAACTTTTTCATTTTCGTTCGATTTATTAATAAAACAATTCTTTAGCTTCAAAAACGCTGCAAAGTTACAGTAAGTTTAGAAACTGACAAACTTTTTTTGCAATTTTTTTTGTGTAAACGGTGCGATTCGTAACGAACGTTAACAGAGTGTATGCCGACCAAGCGACGCTAGGATCTGTCATTCAGTCTTTTGGCGTTCGGAGCGTCGCTCGGCTACTATGGAGTTGGCAAGAGTGACGGCGCGGGTGATATGGTCGCAGATGTTGCGCTGGCCTATCATGCGCTCCACGTTGGCGTGCTCGAGCACGCGGTGCACATTCTCGTTGACGCCCGACAGCACCACGTCGATGCCGTCCTTCTGCGACGACTGGATGAGGATTTCGAGGTTGTGCACGCCGGTGGCGTCGATAAACGGCACCTTGCGCATCCTGATGATTCTCACCAGAGGTTTCTCGGCCATGGAGGTGCGCATCATCTCGTCGAATTTGGTGGCCACGCCAAAGAAGAACGGGCCGTCGATCTCGTAAACTTCCACGCCCTTGGCCACGTCGAGCACCTCGTGGGTGGTCGATTCAGTGCCCTCGGCCACATCGAGCTGGCCTGAATAGGCGCGTATCTGGGTGTTCTCCATCACGCGGCGCAGGAAGAGGATTATGGCCAGCAGCAGGCCGATCTCTATGGCTATCGTGAGGTCGAATATCACGGTGAGCAGGAAGGTGACGGCAAGCACCGTGACGTCGCTCTTGGGATTCTTCAGTATGGATCTGACGGTGCGCCAGCCGCTCATGTTGTACGACACCACGATAAGCACGGCGGCCAGACAGGCCATCGGCACGAGGTTGATCATCGGCATCAGGAAGAGGAATATCAGCAGCAGCACTGCGGCGTGGATGATGCCGGCCACCGGGGTGCGGCCGCCGTTGGTGATGTTGGTCATCGTGCGGGCTATGGCGCCGGTCACGGGGATGCCGCCGAAAAACGGCACTGTGATGTTGGCCAGACCCTGGCCTATCAGCTCGGTGTTGGAGTTGGTGCGCGAGCCGGTGATACCGTCGGCCACGGTCGACGACAGCAGCGACTCTATGGCGCCGAGTATCGCTATGGTGAAGGCCGAGGGGAGCAGGGCGTTGATGGTGGCCATGCTCAGCGTGAAGCCGTGGGGCTGCGGTATGTCGGTGGCGAGGGCGCCGAAGCGGTCGCCGATGGTCTCGATGCTGATGCCGTCGATGCCGTTGATGAAGTAGACGGCCACCGTCATCACTATGATCGATATCAGCGCTCCGGGGAGTTTCTTGGATATGCGGGGGGTGGCTATGATGATCAGCAGAGAGGCTATGCCCACGCCGAGCGTCACCCAGTCGGTCTGCTGCAGGTGGCTCAGATACACGCCCCATTTGGGCAGGAATTCGCTCGGCACGTCGCTGAGTCCGAGTCCGAGGAAGTCGTTGATCTGCGTCGAGAAGATGGTCAGCGCTATGCCGGCTGTGAAGCCCACAACTATGGGATAGGGGATGAATTTTATCACCGTGCCGAGGTGAAACAGTCCGAGCATCACCAGTATAAGGCCGGCCATGACGGTGGCTATCGCCAGCCCCTCAAGGCCATATTCGGCTATGATGCCGTAGACGATCACTATGAAAGCGCCCGTGGGGCCGCCTATCTGCACTGTGCAGCCGCCGAGAGCCGACACCAGGAAGCCGCCTATTATCGCGGTGATGAGGCCTGTCGTGGGGCTTACGCCGCTCGCTATGCCGAAGGCTATGGCCAGCGGCAGGGCCACGATGCCTGTGACGATGCCGGCCACGAGGTCGGCCTTGAAACGTTTCGACGAGTAGTCGCGGAGAGAGGAGATCAGCTTTGGTCGGAAATCGACCGGTCCGGAAAGATTCATGCTGGACGTTTGTAGGTTAGTGTGGCGTGATTGCCTGTCTTTATTTTTTTTGAAGCGGCAAAGGTAATGATTTTTTAACGGATAGTGACGTTCTGTAACATCATTGCTACATGTCGCTGTCACGCCGCCGTATATCAGCCACCGGGTAGAGCGCGCTCTAAACAAACCATGAGGCACAGCGCCGCCGGCGCTGTGCCTCATGAGATGATTATGTCGCAGGCAGTTTAGTCTACTTCACGCACCGGGCGTATCTGGCGGCCGGAATTGTTGTAATCGTTGCCGGTCGATCTGTGTCCCAGATGTGTCGACTTGGTCTCGGTGGGACCCATGCCGTTGATGCCTCCGGCAGATGCGCCTTTTATGAACATGCCCGTGATGTTGTAGTACGAGCTTAGCCATCCTTTGTGTTTAAGGGTGGATTCGGGCACTGATATGTCGGCCTCCCACAGCGTGCATGAGCGGTTCATGAACGTGCTCAAGTAGGGTATACAGTAGACGTTCGACGATTTGTCCCAGGTGCTCTCTCCGGCCAGTGGCGACAGGAAGGGCATGGCGGGGAGCGACACCGTGTGGTCGTCGTCGGTCAGGCCGCGTATCTTCGAGTCATAGTCTTTATAGAATGTGTAGCCGTAGCATAGATGGCTCTTGAGCTGCATGTATTGGGTCGACACATAGCCGTAGCTGTCGTCGATGCTGTTGTAGCTAAGTGAATTGGTGATGTTGAGATACTCCATGGCTCGGGCCGGTGGCACGGTGAAGAGCGGCGGGCACGGGTCGTAGATGGTCTTCACCACGTTGTGGACCGCTCCGCCTGCGGCGCCGTTCTCTCCGCGCTTGTCGAGATAGGTGTCGCTGTTCTGGCCTATGCACCACAGCTCTTTGTGGAACACCATCTGGCCTCCCGACATGGCGGTTTCAAGCAGGGCGTTGCCGGGTGTGCCCGTCGTGCCTAACACAGGCAGGCCTGTGCTTCCGTCCACTCCGGTGGTGTTGACGATCTGCACGGGATTGTTTGTGATTGTTGTGCCGGGGCCGATCCACCATGTCATGCCGCGCGTCTGTGAGTGAGTCGCGCCGGGATTGTCTGCGTTGTAGGCAAACGGTATGGCCCACGGCAGCTGAATGGCCCACTCCAGTTTCATCTGTGTGTAGAAATAATATCCGTCCTTGAGACGATACTCTTTCGATCCGTCGAGCCGGCTCGTCAGCTTTTCGTTGTCGAATGTGCGGCGCAGGCTGTAGGTGGCTCCGTAGTAGGTGTTGTCGAGCAGCAGAGCTTTGTCGAAGGGGGTATGCACCATTTTCATCAGCGGATCCTTGCGTCCCCAGTTGTAGAAGGGGGCGGCGCCGGTCTTGGTGGCTTCGTAGGGATCCTGCTCTATGTAGTAGTAGTTGGGGGTGGTGCGGGTGATGGTGTGTCCCTCGTGGCGGTGTGACTGTACTGGACGCCACATCACGCGGCGCGGCGTCTTTCCGTCGCCGGCGTCGCCTTGGTCCGGACGATGCCAGCCGAGGTTGAAGCGCATCATGTCGAAGCGTTCGTCCTTGTTCCAGCCGTTTCCGGTAGGCACTTTCACGCTGACGGTGCCTTTGTCGGCATACGGATCGTAGTCGGTGGTCCAGATGTGCCAGCTCCAGAGGATGGTGCCGTTGCCGTCGCGCACACACACTATGGAGTTGCCCTGGTCTATATAGGTCGGGTCGACGTAGATGGTCAGGTAGTCCTGGTCGATCTTCACTAATTGCACGGCATATTGGGCGTTCGACGTCACGATCGCGGCGTCGGCTATCGTCGGAAGTTTCTCCGAGGAGAGTATCTGCCCGTTGGAGCCTACAAACTGCGGATAGCCCGTGGTGCCGTTCTGCTCGGTCCATGCGGTGGTGTTCGGTGTGCCGTTTTTCAGGCCGTTGCCGTAGACCATCGGGAATTTGTAGTAGCCCGGCTGGTTGATGATATAGCAGTTGGCTGAATTTTCGGCTGTTCCGGCATGTTTCATGGAGTTGTACACGGCGAGGTTCACCGGATTCTCAAGCGTGGCTTCAGCCAGTGGCTCCACCATCATCTCCGATCGGCCTCCCCACAGCTGGGCGCCGTAGCGCATCACGTCGACATGTCCGTGACACACCTTGTCCTCAATGAAATCCAACGGTGTTCCGAAGGGATCTGTGGTGCCGTCCTTGTAGCGGTATTCTCTCGGATATTCGCCGTGAAGGTCGTCGCCCGGTTTGTTCGGGTCCGGTTCGGGACGGTCGTAGGTCACGTTGACCCAGTAGGGGTGCTCGATGACTTGACCTGTCTGCGCGTCGTAGAATTCCGGCTCCCACGGACAGGGGATGATCTTCTGTATGTTGGTGGTGCCGCGCTCGTAATATATGGCGTAGCTTACCACAGTTTTGTTGTCATAGCCGCCCGGATAGGGGTAGACTCCTCCGGCCTTGACGAGCTTGAGCACATACTCTATTTCCCAGGTGCTAATGATGTAGGTGATCATTTCTCCCTGGTGCCATTCGTCGGGATCCTTGTCGGGGTCAAAATTGTCGGATGTGCCTCTGCAGTCGATATGCGCGAAATGGGTCTCAGGCTCCTGTCCCTCCTCCTGAAAGGTCACCTCCATGATGGCGTCGCGGGTAAGCACCTGAGGCATCACAAGCATGAGATATTCGAAGTCGATTATCTCCCAGCGGCACTGGTCGCCGTCGAGTTCGTTGGGGAGCGGCTTGTCAAGCAGACCGCCGTTTTCGTGGGTGAATTCGTATTCCACATACTCCTTCTCCGTGTCCACATCCCATGTGCCTTTCAGCACATCGTTGTCATCGCTCGATGTGGCCAGATTGTCGGGTTTCTTTGTCCAGGTATACCGTCCGTGGTCGCGCACTCCCTTGATTTTGATGCTGGTGATGCACGTGCCCATGTAGTAGTCGTCGATCAGTATGCGCACGCCGGTCAGCAGGTGGTTGAACTTCAGCGGCACCGTGCGGGTGTAGTCGCCGGGACAGGTGACGGCCGTGGCGCTCAGATCCTGCTGCTCTTTCGGATCGCTTGGCACGAGGTAGTCGAGTTCGGGTGTGTCCATGTTGCCCCGTTTCTGGTCGGGATCGAGTATCATTGGATATTTCTGCCGGTCGGCGTCGGGGGTGCGCACGGCTATGTCGTAGGGTGCGTAGGCGAAGAATCTCACTCGGTTGGCCACGCCTACCATCTGGGTCCAGTAGAAGGTGGTGTCAGTGGTCCAGAAGCCTGTGCCGGTGGCGTCGGTGATGGTTTTGTTATAGCTCACCTTGGAGTCATACATCAGCTCCACCTTATGGTTGTGGTCGCGGTGTTCGTCGAAGCACTCCATGTCCACCAACTCCTCGTAGTTCTGGGCGCAGGTGGTGTAACAGTAGGCTGTGACGCTTATGTCCTTGTAGCGCTCGGTGACGTTGCGGTCGTCGACCGAGTATCCGCGCGAGCCTTTCCCGGCGGCCGAGTATTTCGCTGCTATCTTCTCGTAGCGTTTCATCAGCTTCTCGGTCATCGGCTCGGCCTTCATGGTCACGCGGCCCACGGTCTGCGAGTCGTCCGACGACAGCAGCGGCATTACCGCCGTGCGCGTTTCGTCAATGGTGATGATATGGTCGTTCTCCACTTTGTGGTATGATCCCGGGTCACCTTTGCCGTCGCCGTCGATGTCGTAGTAGGGTCGTGAGGTGCTGTCGCTCGGAGTAGATACGTCGGGGGCAGCGCCGACGGTCACGAAGTCGCGCTTGAACAGGCGGTTGTCTACGCGGTTGAGCTTTATGATGTCCCAGTTCTTTTCCAATGTGGGATTGTCCCACTCGAATGCGTCCCAATAGGCTGACGTGCCTGGAGTGAGATGTTCGCGCCAGTCGGGCTCGAGCCAGTCGGGTTTGGCGCGGCTTGTCGACCATTCGTTGACCTCCGGGAGGTTGAAGCGCAGCTGATCCGTAGGCTCCTCACCGGGTGCGGGCCGATAGATCTCTTCGTCGCTGCATGATGTCAGGGCTATGCCGGCGGTCAGAGTCAGAGCCAGTGCTGTGTTGCAGATATGTCGTATTCTCATTGATGTTGTAGAAATGCGATATGTCTTAAAATATACTTTTAGATCTTCACTTTGTGGGGCTGCGGGGTCAGCACCAGATATATCCGGGTGGGATCGGCCTTTATTTTTACCGTCGCGCCGGTGGAGCGTACGCTCGTCAGCAGGCGTCCTTCGATGGTGTAGACTCTCACCTGGCGTCCGGCCGCGAGGCCGCTGACGATGATGTCGGTGCCGTCGGTGGTTACCTCCACATTGTCGCCGTCGCTGTCATCGCCCACGCCGTCGATGCCGCTCGGCAGATCGGGGAATTCCGGATCGCCCCACTCCTCCGGATTGTCGGGATTGTCGGGATTGTCAGGATTGTCAGGGTCGTCTGGATCGTCTGGATCGTCGGGCTGCTCCTCGCCGGCGTTCTCCACCACGTGGATGCTTGCGGTGCCACGTGCGTTGGAGCCGTCGATGGCGGTGCATGTGATGATGGCATTGCCGAGCTTGGCGAGGGTCACGTTGCCGTAGGCGTCTACTGTGGCCACCGATTCGTTGTCAGAAGCCCATGCCACTCTCTTGTCGGTGGCGTTCTGTGGCTTGAACACTGGGGCGAGAGCCACCGTTGAGCCGGGCTGACCCGAATGCTGGCGGGGTGTGACGCTGAGCTGTATGGTGCGTACCGGCGTCACTCTGACGCTGAATGTCTTGCTGACGTTGGAGCCGTCGGCCACGCTTACGGTGATCATGGCTCGACCTGCTCCTACGAAGCACACCTGGCCGAGTTCGTTGATAGTGGCCACCGATTCGTCCGACGAGGTCATTGTCAGGCGTTTTGCAGCCACGAGTTCATTGAGGTTGATCGTGGCGTCGTCGGGGGCTATGGTGGCGTTGACGTTCATCCGTCCGCCCACGAAGCCTACCGCTCCAACGATCGAGAGGGTGTTGATCTCCATGGCCTTTGCCAGACGGCGCACGTCGACTGTCAGGCGGTATTCGGCGCCGCGTCCCTCGGGGTCGTAGGCTCTCACTACGGTCTTGCCCTGTTTCTGCTTGATGCGGATCACGGCGCGGCAGTCGATCTTGTCGTCGGAGTCAACTGCCGATGTGGCAGCGGTTGATGCCGTCATGCGGGCTGTGCTTGCCTTGACACTGTAGGTTGATGCTATGCCGGGGAGATCGGGTAATTCCGGATCGGGATCCGGTTCCGGATCAGGCTCGGGCTGCGGATTGGGGTCGACCTCGTTGCCGTCATCGTCGAGGGCGGCGAGGCTGACAAGCTCCTCATCCTCCACCTCCCACTTGACGTAGCGGTCGGTGGCGTCCTTGTCGATGCGCACGTTCAGCTCTATGCGGTCGGTGTGCTCGTCGTCCACCACAAGGGTGTGCTCTTCATCAGCTCCGGGAAGGTCGGGAGCCGGCGGCTGTGGCACCTCGATGTCGATATCCTTCATCTCGGTCTTGACGCGGATCGGATAGCGGGCTGTGAAGTCGTTGCCGTCCAGCATCCTGATGCCTTTGATGTTAAGCACGAGCAGTTCGTATTCATAGTCCTCTCTGTCGCCGGGGGCATATCCGTGAAGGCAGTCGATCACCATGTTTTCCGGATCGTAGGCGGGCTGGGCGTCGTCGCCGGTCGTGGTGAAATTTGTGGCGAATGTCGGGTTCTCGGCCTCGCACGTACTGCTCCATGTCTGTTCCGACAGGGCCGGTTCCAGAACTCCTTCGGGATAGAGCACGCGCTTGAGGCGTACCTTGTTGCCGGTCCACTCGTATATGCCGCAGTCGTCGTCCGACGTGGTGCCGGGTGCGCCGAGGGGTTTGATCTCGAAGAGTTCTTTGCCCTCATCGTCCACTACCATCAGTTTTACCGTCTGTATCAGTTCGCACACTTCTATGGTCGCTTCCTCGTCGACGCCGCTGAGCGGGTCGTCACTGTGGCAGACTATTGTGGCCTTGCCGGTCTTGAGGCCTTTGAATTCGCCGGTTTCACGATCTATCTCCAGCACATCGGGGTTCAGTGACTGCCAGTGGATCTTCGGGTTGGTCGGCGTCATGCCGTTGTAGCCAAGCAGACGCGCCGTGGCTGTGGCTGTGGCTCCTGGGCGTATCGACGGGGGAGCGCTGATGATGATGCGCTCCACGGGCACACCCTCTACGGTGCTGACCGTGATCGTGTCGCTCGCGCGGGTGACATCGAGCCAGGTCAGTATCACCTGATGCTCGCCGACGTTCTTGTACTTGACGTCGATACTAATGTTGGAATGGGCTATGATATTGCCGGCCAGCACTTCGTCAAGGTCGGAGTACTCGATGGTGAAACGTCGTCCGGTCTCGCCGCCTACTCCCACCGATGAGCCGCTTACGGTGCCGTTGAAGGGAGGAGATGTGGGGCTCCCCGGCTCGGCCGGGTAGATGAAGTCGAAGGTGACGGCGTCGGTCGGGAGCTCCTGTATGGAGTATTTCAGCGGTATCCGCTGCCCGGCGTAAGCAGTCAGTTTCTTGTCTTTTTCAGTGAACGACAGTTTGAATGACTTCATCCTTGTTGCCAGATGGGGGAAGGCTTTCTTATAGGCCTCCTCCGAGCCTTCCGGCACTTTCACGTTAGTTGCTTCGATACTACACCCCTCTTTCAGTGTGGGTGGCTCTTTTGACTGGAATGCCAGTATGGTGTAATCTTTGCTGTCGGTTGAAATAAGTTTTATATCACAGTTGATCTGTTTTACATTTTTGCCGATGCCGACAGACTTGAGGTTGTTGCAGCCGTCGAATGTCGCTTCGGGTATCACCTCCACGCCGTCGCCGATGATCATGCTCGTCATGGCGGTGCAGCCACGGAATAGGCCTTTGCCTATCTTCTTGACCGTGTTGGGGATGATGGTGTTGTGTGCGTTGGTTTCGATGCCCACGAAGTCTTTTGCCTCGGCAAAGGCATAGTCGCCGATCTCCTCCACCCCTTCTGGTATGTCGATGTGGGCTATATTGCTGTTGGCGAAGGCTCCGGCGCTGATGGCTCTCACTGCATATTTCGAGTCACCGACCTCGATTGTGGCCGGGATGTCGAGCTGGAAGCGGTAGGTCGACTTATAATATTGTCCTGATGGATTTTTCAGGGTTTCTATCCATTCGCTCACCTTGCGGGTGACCGTAGTGGCCAGATGCGGCGCTACCAGCTGCCGGTTGGTGTAGCCGGGATATGCAAAGGTATATGGGGTATTGTATGGTTTTTCATCCGGAAGCGGGAGTGTCGCCCCATCGTTTCCGATCAGCTCGGCGATCCGCTCCTGTGTGGCTCCGGGGAATGTGATCATGGCTCCGGGTATTTCGCCTTCAGGAGCCTCGATGGGCAGGAAACTGAAGTCGACCGCGGTGCGTGTGATGTTGCCCATGACTATGTCGCCGTCTTTTACGGGAAAGTGATACTTCCATGTGCGCGACGGAATAGCCGTTCCCTCTTTTCTGACCGACAGCTCGAATGTGGCTTCGGGATAGCCCGAATAGGGGTCGTTGAGGCGGCAGGTAATGGTGACGTTGCCCACTTTGTGAGCTGTGACAACTCCGACAGGGGCTACTGTGGCTACGCTCTCGTCGCTCGAAGTGAACTGATACTTGTCTCTGTATGAGGTGTGGTCTTGATCGTTGATGTTGCCCGGCTGTCTGATGACCGTGAGTATGCATTGGTCTCCAGGTTTGACGAAATTGCCCTTATTGGATATAAGAGATATTCCGGTCACCTTTTTGCCATCCTTCACGTGCACCGGCAGTGTGATCTCCTGCTCGGAGCCGTCGTTGGCGCGAAGCAGTATGCTGAATGGCTTGGCGCCGTTGTTCGGACTGGGGTTGAGGAATTTTATGCTTGTGTATGTGTCGAAGTTGCCGCCGGCTATGTTGGGGCCTATGGCGCGGGCGTCGGAGGGCCATTCGTCTGTAATCACCGGAGTCCAGCCGGGCGCTTTGTCCTTGTCGGCATATCGGTTGAACGTTATGCCATTGACCTTCGGATAGGGGTAATGACCGGCGATGCCGGTGCCCCACTGTCGGTCGGGATCGCTTATGCTCTTGATGTCGACATCAGCCCGTCCGGTAGTGTTGGTGAATAAATACATCTCCTCTGGCGACACGTTGAAGTGCAGCGCATGGGCTTCGGAGAAGGTTTTGCCTGCGCCGGCCTCCGGGGCTTCGTTGCCCTCGATGTAATACACCACCGGTGCGGTGGTGAGGGTGTTGGCCGTTACACCTCGGTTGAATGCCGGCACCTTTGCCGAGCGTATGATGATAGTGTCGCACTTGATCGCGCAGTTCACCTCCTTGACCGATTTGCCGAGAGTGAGCCGGGTCAGCGAAGTGCATCCGTCGAAAGTTTCTTCGGGTATCACCTCCACGCTGTCGCCTATGATCATGCTGCTCATTTTTTCGCACCCTTTGAACACGCCGCGACCGATCTTTTTGACGGTCTTTGGTACAACACGGTCGTGTGAGCCGGGGAATATGCCTCGGAATTCCTTGCAGTTGAGGAAGGCATAGTCGCCGATCTCTTCGATCTGAGGTCGCTTGAGCTGCGCTTCAAAGTCGTCGTAGAAGCTGATGTAGCGTATGTTGCTGCCTGCAAAGGCGTGGTTGCCGATTCGGTTTGCCCTGTAAAGTGTGGCTTGCTGAATTCCGTCAGGGTTCTCCACGGCAGTGTATGGCATGGTTTCGATATAGAGCGAGCTGCGGAATGCTTCAAGATAATTGGTCGTGGTGCTTGAATGGCGCAGCAGGAAGTTGGTTATGGTGGACGTGTAGAAGCAGAAGTCGCCGAGCGTCCCGTCGGCCTTGACTGTCCTTACCGGTTCATGACCCGGAAAATCGAATTCATAGGGGGTGGCAGGTATCTGTTCGTTGTTGTCAAACGTATCGTGGCGGTTGGCGCCCGGATATGTTATCTCGGCCGTGCCGTCGGAGTTGAAGAAGTAGTAGAAATCGGTGCTGACAGTGCGTTTTTTGATGCTTTTGGCGTCGATGTTGTTGCCGTTCATGCTTACGGTGTATGGTGCTGTCGGAACGGTCTGTTTGACGGTATACTTCACGGCGTTGCCGTCGTCGACTCTGACAGTGAGGATGGCCGCCACGCTGTAACAGGCCGGATCGGCGCTCGTAGCGCGTATCGTCGCGAAGCCCGCTTTGAGCGGGTGTACGGTGCCGTCGGCGTCTATGGTGAGCATGTCGGGGGTATCGCAGCTCCACAACACGTCGGTGCGACTCGGTACGAGCGGCTGCTGCGAATCGGCACTGCCCTCATATATACACGAGGCGGTGTATTTCATAGTTGTGCCGCCGATCTCCACGGTGAGTGGTCCGTCTATGGTGATTTTTGTCACGGGGACGCCCTCGATCACCTTTACCGGCCAGGTGTAGGAGGCCTCGGTGGCGTCGACGCCGGTGACGGTCACGCTCTGGTCGCCAAGTGTGCGCATGGCTATCTTGAAGGTGCCTTTGCGGGTGTCGCGGTTGTATTCGAGCCCTTCGGCAAACAGATAGGCCGCGTCATCGGAGAAATCCACACGGTAGGGCGGGGCGATCAGGTCGTTGCTCTGTTTGTCGCCGGCAAACTGGTTGTGGGCGAATACAAGTGTCACCTCACGGTACGGCTCAATAC
>NZ_PUED01000189.1 GCF_003024925.1 Paramuribaculum intestinale | reverse complement strand
CGGCGGGGGAATATTGCGTAATTTTGCACTTCCGACATCAACAATCAAGCAAATACAGAAACCAACCATACGCACAAAATGAACGAGCTTGCCACCAAATACAACCCTTCGGAGGTTGAAGACAAATGGTATGACTACTGGATGCGTCACGACCTCTTCAAGAGCACTCCCGACGCGCGCGAACCCTATACGATCGTTATCCCGCCGCCCAATGTCACAGGCGTGCTCCACATGGGCCACATGCTCAACAACACGATACAGGACATACTCGTGCGCCGCGCCCGCATGACGGGCAAAAACGCCCTGTGGGTGCCCGGCACCGACCATGCTTCGATAGCCACAGAGGCCAAAGTCGTGGCCAAGCTTGCCGAAAAGGGAATCCAGAAGAGCGATCTCACACGCGAGGAGTTTCTGAAACACGCGTGGGACTGGACTCACCAGTATGGAGGCATCATCCTGCAGCAGCTGCGCAAGCTCGGAGCCTCGTGCGACTGGAGCCGCACCGCCTTCACCATGGACGATCTGCGGTCGAAAAGTGTCACAAAGGTATTTGTCGATCTTTACCGCCGCGGGCTTATCTACCGCGGCAAGCGGATGGTCAACTGGGATCCCAAGGCCAAGACCGCTCTGAGCGACATTGAAGTGATCTATAAAGAGGAGCACAGCAAGCTCTACTATCTGCGCTATTATATAGTCGGCGAGGACAGGTATGCCGTTGTAGCCACCACCCGTCCGGAAACCATTATGGGCGACACAGCCATGTGTATCAATCCCGACGATCCCAAAAACGCCCATCTCAAGGGCAAGCGTGTGATCGTGCCTCTGGTTGGCCGTGAGATACCCGTGATCGAGGACGATTATGTCGACATGGAGTTCGGCACAGGCTGCCTGAAAGTCACCCCGGCCCATGATGTCAACGACTACATGCTCGGCCAGAAACACAACCTTGACACGATCGACATATTCAACGACGACGCCACCATCAGCGAGGCTGCCGGCATGTACATAGGCATGGACCGCTTTGCCGTGCGCGAACAGATAGCCAAGGATCTCGCCGAAGCGGGTCTGATCGAGAAGGTAGAAAATTACGAAAACAAGGTCGGATATTCGGAGCGCAACGCCGATACCGTCGCCGAGCCTCGCCTGAGCAACCAGTGGTTTCTGCGCATGGACGAGCTGGCTCGTCCGGCCGTAGGGGCTGTCGACAGCGACACCGTACGATTCATTCCCGAAAAATTCAAAAACACCTTTGACCACTGGATGGCCGAGATCCACGACTGGTGTATCTCGCGTCAGCTATGGTGGGGTCACCGTATTCCTGCATGGTATCTGCCTGACGGCTCGTTTGTAGTGGCCATGGATGCCGACGAGGCTCTGAAGCTCGCATGCGAGAAAGATCCGTCGCTCACCGCCGCCGACCTGCGTCAGGAGGAGGACGGCCTCGACACCTGGTTCTCGTCGTGGCTCTGGCCTATCACACTCTTCAACGGCATCCTCGATCCCGACAATGAGGAGATGCGCTACTATTACCCTACCACCGATCTGGTGACAGGCCCCGACATCATATTCTTCTGGGTGGCCCGCATGATCATGGCAGGCTACGGATTCGCAGGCAAGGAACCGTTCCGCAACGTGTACTTCACCGGCATAGTCCGCGACGAAATAGGCCGCAAGATGTCGAAGCAGCTCGGCAACTCCCCCGACGCTCTCAAGCTGATAGCCGACTACGGCGCCGACGGAGTACGCGTGGGAATCATGCTCTGCGCACCTGCCGGAAACGATATACTATTCGACACCAAACTCTGCGAAACCGGACGTAACTTCTGCAACAAGATGTGGAACGCCTTCCGTCTGGTCAAAGGCTGGGAGGTCAGCGCTGAGGCCACGCAGCCCGAAGCTGCACGTTTCGCCATATCATGGATGAAAGAGCGTCTGGCACAATCGACCGAGGAGATCGCCGACCTCTTCAGCAAATTCCGCATATCGGAAGCCCTTCGCGAAGCCTACCGCCTGTTCTGGGACGACTTCTCGTCATGGTATCTCGAAATGGTAAAACCGGCCTATGGCTCTCCGTCGGACAGCACCACATACAATGAGACCCTCGGCATATTCGACTCTCTGCTGCGTCTGCTCCACCCATTCATGCCCTTTATAACCGAAGAGCTGTGGCAGCATCTCACAGAGCGTCGCGACGGCGAGTCGATCATGTATGCGCAGATAGAGCTGCCGGCCGACCGTCATCCTCACGAAGCCCGGCTGATGGAAACCGTCAAGGCGGCAGTCAATGGCCTGCGCAACATCCGCGCCG
The DNA here is from genome assembly GCF_003024925.1 of Paramuribaculum intestinale. Classification (GTDB taxonomy): domain Bacteria; phylum Bacteroidota; class Bacteroidia; order Bacteroidales; family Muribaculaceae; genus Paramuribaculum; species Paramuribaculum intestinale. Next base: position 1,922 of record NZ_PUED01000189.1, on the reverse strand, counting down.
AGAAAAACATCCCCAACAAGGAGCCTCTTACCGTCAACATAATCGGCTCTTGGGACAAGGCTGTCGATGCTCCGGTGATGAAACTCGCCAACGCCTCGGCCGTCAACCACAACGCTACCAAAGATCCGGCTGCAGCCACATTCATGGTAGGGCTGACGGAAATCAATGTGCCGCTGCTCGACTCCATCGACGTAGAAGCCGAAACGGCCAAACTCGAAAAAGACCTCAAATATTATCAGGGCTTCAAAGTCAGCGTAGAGAAGAAACTCGGCAACGAACGCTTTGTCAACAACGCCCCGGCCGCTGTGGTAGAGGGCGAGCGCAAGAAGCTGGCCGACGCCGAAGCAAAGATAGCCACAATCACCGCCGCACTTGAGGCGATCAGAAAATAAACGACAGCAATGGCACAGAAACCATCCATACCCAAGGGCACCCGCGACTTCGGACACGAAGAGATGGCCCGCCGCAACTATATCTTCGACACGATCCGCAGTGTATTCAGACTCTACGGATTCAACCAGATCGAAACTCCGGCCATGGAGAATCTTTCGACCCTCATGGGCAAATATGGCGAAGAGGGCGACAAGCTGCTCTTCAAAATCCTCAATTCGGGCGACTGGCTGCGCGGCGCCGACCGCACGATGATCGACTCCGGCGACTACGTGCATCTGACGCCGAAGGTGAGCGAAAAAGGACTGCGTTATGACCTGACGGTGCCGTTCGCACGCTTTGTGGTGCAGCACCGCGACGAACTGACGATGCCGTTCAAGCGTTTCCAGATCCAGCCCGTATGGCGTGCCGACCGTCCGCAGAAAGGACGCTACCGTGAGTTCTACCAGTGTGACGCCGACGTGGTGGGCAGCGACTCGCTGATCAACGAGATAGAACTGTTGCAGATTATCGACGAAGTGTTTGCTCGTCTGGGCATACGGATCACCATAAAGCTCAACAACCGCAAAGTATTGGCCGGAATAGCCGAGATGATCGGAGCCCCGGATAAGCTCACCGACATCACCGTGGCCATCGACAAGATCGACAAAATAGGACTTGACAAAGTTAAGGAGGAACTTACAGAGCGCGGACTGACCGACGATGCCATAGCTCGCCTTGAGCCGGTGCTTGCCATCGGCGGCGACACAAAGACACGTCTGAACGCACTCAAAGAGATCCTCGCGGGCAATGAGACCGGACTGCTCGGAGTAGCCGAGCTGCAGACCGTCATAAACGGAGCCGAAAATCTCGGGATGCGTGCCGAAGTGGAACTCGATTCATCGCTTGCACGCGGACTTAACTACTACACCGGCACTATCATCGAAGTGAAGGCCCGCGACGTGGAGATAGGATCGATCACCGGCGGAGGCCGTTATGACAACCTCACCGGAGTGTTTGGTATGCCCGGGCTATCGGGTGTAGGCATATCGTTCGGCGCCGACCGCATCTACGACGTGCTCAACCAGCTCGACCTGTATCCGGCCGAGGCCACATCGTCGACCGAAGTGATGTTTGCCAATTTCGGAGATCAGGAGGCCTCAGCGGCCATGGCCATGATGAAGACCATGCGCGAAGGGGGCATAGCCTGCGAGATTTATCCTGACGTAGCCAAGATGAAGAAGCAGATGACGTATGCCAACGCCAAATCCATTCCTTACGTGGCACTCGTAGGCGAAGAAGAGATGAAGCAGGGCAAACTCACTCTGAAATCGATGGCCAACGGCGAACAGACCCTCGTCACTCCACAGGAAGCGATCAGAATGGTGGCCGGGCATTGACTTCGGAATTCGTTCAGCAAATCGTACGTAATCCGACGTCGTGCCAGATACTATCCGATACGATTTCATTCAAAAATAAAATAATCTGAAATTTTTTCGGGGTTTATTGCTACATTTCAGAAATAATACCTACATTTGCATTGAAAACAACAG
>NZ_PUED01000188.1 GCF_003024925.1 Paramuribaculum intestinale | reverse complement strand
TGTCTGGTCTCTGCATTTGTCTGCTCTGGGTCGCTGTTCGGTGGCTTCAGATGGGTATAATTGACAGTTGTAGTACAGGTTGAGTTTGGTGCCGTCGCCATACCATAGTGAGTCGCGCATACTCGGCAGGATGGTGGTGTTTTTACGGCTGTAGGCCTGATCGGTGGCGACTTGTCCGTATGCGGCGCTCATCCACAGGCGCTTGTTTTCGGGGCGGTCGAGCCAGTCAGTGAGGGAGCGTACGCTGCGCGGCACCTTCCACCCCTCCTGCTTTGCGCGCAGGCAGTAGGCGGTGTAGAGCATCGAGTCAGTATAGACCGGCATTTTGGAGCGCTTGAGGGCTATCAGATACTCGCCGCTCTCCTCTGTGATCACCACGGTATTGCTGTTGCCATATTTTTTACTGATCAGCGCGGGGTAGCCGTCGCGCTTATACTCATTGATCTTGGTGCGCAACCGCTCTACGCTTGTGGGCAGGGTGTGCTCGTAGGCGTCACGCAGCTGCTCGTATGTTTCGCCGGCGGTCTCAAGGAGCTGGCGCATGGTGGCGCCGCCATTTTTAACCCGCAGCAGGCCGCGGCGCTCGATTATGGCGATCATCCGGTTAAGCACAGAGGCGTTGATGACGAGCTGGCGCTGCACATCCTCGCCGAGAGCCACAAGCTCGCCGCGCAACTCATAGCGGTAGTTGGCGTAATATTTTTTGGCGGCCTCGTCGATGGTAAGATCAAGCTCGGCGCGCAGAGCCTCGTCGGCAAGGAGTTTGCGGGGATCGCCGTATTTGGCGATAAACCGACGGCGGTACATCTCGCGCAGGGCGTCAAAATCGATCCGGCACACTTGGCCGAGGCCGCCGCCCTTGGATAAGCGATACTCCGGATGACGACGCAATACGCCCTTGAGCGCGCTGCATGAGATCACCGCTCCGCCGTCGGTTGTCGACGTCAGCTCGTCAAACGTGACCGCTATTTTGCCATTATACACTTCCATCGCGTACCCCACCCTGATTATAGTTCGCGCGCGGCTTTCTGGAGCGCCATTATCTCCGAGTGTTTTGCACGCTCGATTTCGACCTTGACCTTGCCATTACGGGTGAGCACGGCCTTGCCTGTGGCCTTACTGATCGTTATTTGAGCACCATTTGAATAGCGCTGCACCCAGCTGCCGTCGGAGTCAAAAAACACCTCCTCACTCGTCACTCCATCGTATGTAATCTTACCACCTCCACACAGGATTATCTGACGCAGTTTTATTGCGTTTTTCGACATACCCAGCGGCTTTTCGTAGTTCAGCGTCGCGCGGATAAGACGGAGTGATGGCTTGCTTTTTTTGCCGCCATCTGTATAGACTCTCAAGACAGCTTCGAGCTTGTCAGGGGCGATGGTTATGTACTCTCTCTTTTTCATATACTTTTGGTGTTGGCGTTGTGCTTATCGTTGATCCAGTGGTTGACGTCGTGGAGGGCTTGCGCCAGGCCGTTGTCGGCGGCAACAAGGGCGCAGTAGTTGAGGTTTTGCGCCAGCTCATCCATCTCATGCGTGGCCTCCATGTCCTGAATGATCGGTTTTAGATCCTTGCGCAGGTCGGTCATGGCTGCTATCGCCGCTTTGACCGCTTCGCCGGTAATCCGTTCTGCTCTTGCTTTCATCTGCTTGCTTTGTTTGTGGGTTGTTATGAGTGCGCACGGCAGCTTCGACGCTGCAACCGCCTGGCAGGTTTGTACGTGAGCGGCATTTCCTCACTGTTCGTGCGCTGTGCAAACGACCGGAGAAAGGTGTCAAACTTTATACTCGCTATGGATTTTGCAGATCCGACCATTTACACTATATTTGCGATGTCAAATTTATACCGTTATGAACCAATACAATCTATGCGTTTTGACCGCGCAAGAATGGAATTTAATCCATTCAAAGGTCAAAGACCCCACGTGTCCTCATTGCCACGCTTTGATGGCATTAGACAACAAGGTGTATGCTCTGTTGGCTTTGGATAATCATTTCCATCCGACGCCGGGCTGGGGTTTAAGAGTGATTCGATTCGTTTGTCCTGTCTGTGGACACATGGACCTCTTCGACGGCGCCACTCTCCTCAAAGGGAATTAAGTCTCCTACCGACACAAGTGGACGAGAGAATCGGATGTATTTCATTCCGTCTGATGCCGTCACTTCCTCCATCCAACATCCCTTTCTGCAGGTTAGTCGCCTCAGCGCCTTTTTGATTAATCCAATTAGCTTCATATTGTTGTCGATTAATGGTTTGTGTGGTGGCCGGACGTGGACTCGAACCACGGACACCCCGGCGGATTGGTTACCGCGCGGTTGCTCTGCCAACTAAGCTATCCGGCCTTGTTGCCGGGGAGCGGGAGACCGGAGCCTCCCGGAAATCCTCTCCCCGGCTGCCGCCCGCCTGCTTGCTGCGGACAGCGATATAATCACCACATGGTTTCGCGGCGACTCTTCGCCGCAGGCGCCCTCACGGGTTGGCCTCTATCTTTTTTTTCGGCACTGTCACCCAGTCCGGGGTGTGTGCACAAGCCGTTACGTCGTTGTGGCTGTCGATCCGGCCATGCACGTATGCGTCGCCCATTGAGGCTATTCTACCGTCTGTGATCACATCTCCCCCTGCGAGGATGTCGCCACGGACACATATGCCTTCCTGCAGTATTATGTCGCCACGGGCATCCATGTCACCCTGCAGTACCGTGTCGCCACAGACATATATGTCCCCCTGCAGTATTATATCGCAGTGGAGCGAGAGCGCTCCGTCGTTTTCGTCGGCTGCGGCGGCGATCATGCGCTGCAGCTTCGCGGCGAGGCGGCGTCGATGGCGCGCCTGCCAGCCTTGTTTGATTTTTGTAAATAGGTTCATTGTCGGTTGTCGGTTATTTGGTTTACTGCTCTTTGTCAAGCATCTCACTTATGGTGTCGTAATCCTCGGCGCAGAGGAGCATTTGGTGGTCGATGATATAGCGTAATATCTGCCGTGGAGTAGTAAACCCTGCGGCGACGTCGCGAAATTCGTCATACCCTGTCGACTCCCACTGGTCGAGTATCTTTTCGACCATCGCCTCGCGCTCCGCTTTGAGGTTTTCGATGGTCTGTTTCGCTTCGTCGAGCTGCTTGCGGAGCTCGCTGACGCTATCAGATAGCGCATGGGCCAGCGAGGTGTGGCCAATCTTAAGCCACTCCCGGCAAAAGTCCTCTTTGGTCATTTCGCCGGCGTTCATATACATGGTGTTTGCTTCGACATAGCTTTTGTCCGCCACCGTGTAGCCGAGTAGTTTCTCAAATTCGTGTTTTAACATTTCGCGTAGTTGTTTGAGTGTTATTGCAAATTTTCGTATCTTTGGAGCGTCTTCCTGTGGGGAAGACGTTGCAAAGTTAACACGTAAATTTGACACGACAAAAATTTTTGACAGGAATTTTTGTCACGACAATCACATTAACCGCAAAAAATCATGTCATCCGTTAGCACAATCAAAGAGCGCCTTAAACTTATTGCAAGTCATTATGGTTTATCTATCAGGGCAATGGAAGAGCGCTGCGGGTTAGGGCGCGGCAACATTAGCAACATGGCGCAGGATGGTAATCTTGGGTCTGATAAATTGTCAAAAATCATTGACAGCCTCACTCAGGTTAACCCTACGTGGCTGCTTACAGGGCGAGGAGATATGCTACAGCAGGCGCAGGGCGCGGATGGCGACCCGTCGCGAGTGTCAAAAGATTTTGACGCCGGTCCCATCGACCGTGCTAATCCGGGCGCGACGCGGCCGCGCATCCCGTTCACGGCCGCGGCGGGTGCGCTGTCGATAGCCACCAATGCCGCCTGCGACGCGGACTGTGAGCGCTTCCCGGTGATCACCACCTTCCCGGCTTATGATTTTACCATCAAGATCGAGGGCGACTCGATGGCTCCCGACTATCTGTCGGGCGATGAACTCGCTTGTCGGTTTGTCGACTATCCGGCCAATATCAAGTGGGGCGAGCCTCATATATTAGATACGCGCGATGGCGTTGTGTTCAAAATCCCTTACTTCGGCGGTGATCAGATCATGTGCCGGTCGATCAATCCGGATGGGCCATCATTTCTCGTCGATTGCGCCGATGTGCTCCATGTGGCCTCGATCGTCGGTTTTACTCGTCAGCTGCAGCCATGACTACTCCTATAACTCTGTCTCTTATACACACTCTACGCCTCCGACGAACGATCTAATGTAGAAATCGGGATGCCGCGGAACAGTT
>NZ_PUED01000187.1 GCF_003024925.1 Paramuribaculum intestinale | reverse complement strand
AGGTACTACTCTTTTCAGGCCTGTGTGGTTTGTCTGCGCTCCTGCTGCTTGCCCGTTCTCCGGGCGGTGTCGAGGGAGTTGACGCCTGGTTTAAGGCTGCTCCGGTCTCAGGCAACCTGCAGGGCCGCTACCAATGGCTCGATTTTTCGGGCGATTCGGTGGTGCAGTATGCTCAGAACAGAGTCTCCGGCACCTATGTGTTCACACAGGACAGGGCTCTGGTCAAGTCGCTAAATTTCAACCCGGCACTCGACTTCTCGAAAGGTGACACCCCGAAGTGGAGCGAGCTGCATCGCTCGTCACTCATCCAAGGCACGATTATCGGGGTGTTCGCGCCTTACACGTTCAAAACCGAGGGAGTTGTCTATGGGGTCGCAAGCGGTGACGGAGGCGGCAGTCTCGTCACCAGCGACCGGATTGTAAGACCCGGAAACATAGAGCCTCTTGACTACGGGGAGACCCACGGCGAGGATCTGCTCTACACGGGAAAAGACTCCATACCTGAAAACACATTCAAGGAACACGCCACAAAGGTGCTGACCTATTACCGCGCGGCCAATCCGAACACATCGGTATGGGCGGTCCCGGCGGCACGTTGACAATCGGCGGCGCGTATTCACCCACAGACGAGCATTTCAATGGCCCGTTCGACACTTCCAATTTCGACAATAAGGGGTTTGAAGGGTATTCGCCTGAACTGTTGGTGTATAACCGCATCCTGACTCCCGGCGAAAGAAGGAAGGCGGAGAGCTATCTCGCGATGAAATACGGTGTCACCCTCAATGACTCATATCTTGACGGAGACGGCAACCTTGTGTGGGACCGTGACGACGCCGGGGTATATCACAACCGCGTCACGGCGATTTCAAGGAACAAGGCCGGTGATTTTCTCCAGCCCATGTCGGCCACCTCTTATGAGGAGGGCCCGTTATACACGTCGCTCCCCGAGAACGACAGCTATCACAAATCAAACTCATACGGTCTTCCGTCAGAGGCTCATCTCCTTGTCATGGGCCGTGAGCATGGAAACCCGATGCCTGACAAAATGTCTCTTTTCTGGGGCGACGACGGCGGCGCGTTGGAGACCTACACCTCTCCCAACGACACACTTTGGCACATCATGAACCGCACATGGCTGGTCAAGCCGAATATGCCGACAGTCGCCGACACTACCGCGACGCGCTGGACTGCCACCGGCATGACCGTAACGCCTGAAGGCTTTCTTGACGTGATAAGTCTGGAGGAGAACACTCCCGGATCAGTGGTGACACCCGAACTGACTGACGGCACCGGACTGATAGAGTTCCCGTGTCCGTCAACGCATCCTGCGTTTGATGTCGGATTTTCCAAATCAGGCGACAGCGGATGCACATACGGATTCCGCATTGGCAGTGACGGCAGCGTCAGGGCGATAGCCAACGGCGAGGCAGGTGGAACCGGCATAGCCGCGGATGTCAGCGGTGCCGATGTGTCGGTCATGCTTTCCGACGGCGTTGTGTATCTTCGCGTTGACGGAGAGGGAGGTGCGGCATATACCGTAACCATACCCGAAGATGCGAGGAATTCGGTATATAGAGGTGTCATAAGCGCGGAAGCCTCCGCCACTCCGCTGTATCTGACCTCCGTGCGTTCCAACGGGGCGGTGGAAACCGGATATTTTGCAGAGCTGGCACACAACCTTACTCCCGACAAGGAGTTCTACCATTACAGCCGCAGCCGTACTGTCATGCTCATTGACCCGACCGGCGAGGGCCGTTTTGATACAGACAACACTGTGATGGTGCGTTGCTCACCCCCGGATATATCCCGAGGCAAGACCATGTTCCACAATATATTGTGGGATGCAGACGGGAGCGGTTCAGACGTGTTCACTTTCGCCTATTTCGATGGCATTGATGCCGATGTGGATGTGGAACCGACAACCTGTGTTGACGGGGTTCCCCAGAAAGACGGCGCAATCGACATAGGCATCAACATAGGCACTCCTATATACAGGTATTCGCTTACCGTTGACAGCGTGGCCGGCATGAAGAAAGACGACCTCGTGGCAAGCGGAAGTTTCATGGGCAAGACCCACAGGATTGAGAATCTCGCCACGGGAACATATACTCTTACGGTGACACAGGGCGGTGGAAACGACATCCACGGCAAGGGCAACCTTCTCTACACGACATATTCCCACACTGACCGCAGGTTTACAGGCGGCGACGTGGAGTGGACCGTGACGGAGACCGGCTCGTGGTACCGCATCGGCGCGGAGCCTTCTGTAAAAGAGGACATAACCCAATGGGGATATGACGTGCGCGGCGACAAGGCCTATTTCATCCTTGACGGCTACACAAGTCTGACACAGGGAGTCCCCATTAAGCCCGGCGACACCCTCGGTCTCAGAATCAGCGGCATATATGTACGATGGTTCCACAATGGCGAGGAGGTACTCAAAAAGAGCGCGTGGACTCTGCGCCTCTGGAGGATGTGTATCAAGTACGGTCGAGGCGACACCCATATCACCGGTATGACAATCAACGGTACGCCTGTCGAGGACTTTGAGATTTACGGCAATGTCCAGATTGAGACCCCCAAGACAAATACCGTGACCTACACTGTCCATGTCGGCAACGGATGTGACCCGTCGATGCCCAACGGCATAGAGCCTAAGCAGCCTGTGGTAATCGGCCAGTCCGATCCTCCCGGCGACTATCCCGGCAACACACGCAACAGCAGCCTTTCGGTTGATGCCGAGGATGGCACGGCCCATATCTTCAACGCCATTCTTGACCGCGAACAGTCCGGCCCGGCCACTCTGATGGTATTCGACGCATCAGGCCGCCTCGTGTTCGAGGGAGAGATGGAGGGTTCAGACATCAAGACCAAGCGTTTCACAGTTCCGATGAACGGTGTGTATATCGTCAAGGCAATCACAGCCGAGGGCGAACATACCCAAAAGATTCTTGCGAAATAACCGGAAACAACACAGTAACAACATAATAAACCGATTATGAAACGGATATACAGCATAGCCGTTGCCACAGCTATACTCTCTGCGGTGGGTTTGTCGGGCGCATGGTTCCTTTCGGGACATTCCGCCGGGGCGAACAATTCGCCGGGAAGCAGCGGCATAAACATAGAGGCTGACAGCCCCGCCTCGTCTCCGGGGACAACGGTCGGCGAAAGCGGCAATTCCTCTCCGCAACAGCAGGAAAAAGTAAGCGATACGGGCGTACCGGCCGCACAGTCGGCAAAGGCTCCTACCACGAAACACGATGCGGACAAATATTCCCGCATACCTGACGGCGAGTCGGTAAAAGGGTCGTTCCGCAAGGGACAGGCGGACAGTCTCGCGGTGGCCGGCGGTGCCATCTCCTTCTCAGGTGGTACGCTGCTGCGCGACACTGAACTGTCAGTGTCGGTGCTTGGCGAGGATGACATGCCCGAACTTGATTTTGCCATGACGAATGTCACGGCACAGGGCGAGGGATACCGGTTCCTGCCTCACGGCACCCACTTCTCTGAAAAAGGCGCGACCGTAAGGCTCGGCTACGACCGCACAAGGATTCCGAGCGGTTACACGGAAGACGACATACGCACGTTCTACTATGATACCGAACAGGAGCACTGGGTGGCACTCGACCGCATAGCTGTCAATAAGGAGCTGGCCTATGTGGAGTCAAGGACTACCCACTTCACCGACATGATCAACGGTGTCATTCAGGCACCCGAATCTCCTGAGACAGAGGGTTTCGCTCCCACTATGATGAACGACATCAAGGCTGCGGACCCGACGGCGAAACTCAATATCATCACACCTCCTACGGCTAACAACCGTGGTTCCGCCAACCTGCAATACGCCTTCGAGATGCCTCCTGCCCGCAACGGCATGGCACCCTCACTGGCTATCAGTTACAACAGTGACGGCGGCAACGGCTGGCTCGGACAGGGCTGGGACCTTTCTGTCCCCTCGATAACGCTTGATACCCGCTGGGGTGTTCCGCGCTACGACCTGACCGATGAGACCGAGACATATTCGCTCTCCGGCTCGATGCTTTCGACAATGGATGACAACGGTGCGATGAGCGTCGCCCACCGTGGTGACAGGATTGCCCGTAAGTCAGACCGTCAGTTCTATACCCGTCAGGGCGGCGATTTCTCCCGCATAATCCGCAAGGGTGGAAAAACTCAGTGAATTTGCCCCCCGGTTGACCAGATAAATTGCCCCCCGGAAAATCATTTAAATTGACCCCCGTCCGGTCAAGCAAATTACCCCCCGGAAAAAGACTTTACGGGAGTTGGCAAAAGGAGTTTTTGAGCTATATTGTATGTTAAATAATATTAAACATACG
>NZ_PUED01000186.1 GCF_003024925.1 Paramuribaculum intestinale | reverse complement strand
CGAGGCTGTCCTTCGAGTGAATGTACACACTGCCGAGCTCGCCGCGCATAAGGGCTTTGGCCAGCTTTTTTGAATCCACCGGGTCTGACTTCGAGACCTTTTCCTTCTGGGTGGTCGGAACGTCAGCAGCATGTACCACGGTGCATTTTATACCAAGCTCAGTCAGGGCATAATAGGTCGAGAAGCCCGAAAACCCCGTCTCGTAGGCTGCATGGTAGCTACCGTTAGGATAATGCTTGTTCAAATGTTCAAAGAGCTCTTTGGCCGAAGCCTTTTGAGTATGAGTGCGCATAAAACCAGAGGGGGTGAGCACCGTGACACTCCATGTTCTCAGATGGACGTCAATACCAATAGAGATATTTTGTCCGCTGAAATCTTTTTTGTTACTTTGTACCATAGACGTATCGGTTTTGCTGTTAATGTATTTTGCTTTTACAAATTTACATGCAATTGCCCTTACGTCTATCTTTTCTCCTCACTCCTCTCGGGGGAAAGCCTTAGCGGCAAGGGGGCAGACAGCCCCCGTTGAGCGCCCCGTCAGCTAATCTGATGCAAACATAGTGACTTTATGTAAGGGAAGAAGAATACCGCAAAGCCCCATACAAACTAATGGTCGTAGGACAAGAGACATATGGCTGGGACAACCCGATTCGCACACTGAATGATATCGAAATGTCTATGGCTGGCTACAAGAACTTCAATTTAGGTCAAAACCGCTCTAAATCTAATTTTTGGCCATGGGTTCATGAATTCAACATGTTACTTGGCAATCCTGACAACTATTGTTTTGTCTGGAACAATATCTTGAAATTCGGTAAAGATTGTGATAAGGGGCGTCCTGTTCAAGACGTAACCGATCAAGAAAACAGATACTTCAATGTTTTGGCCAATGAAGTAAGCATTCTCAAACCGGATGTGTGTATTTTCCTTACAGGCCCTAACTACGACAAGGACATAAAAGCAAAATTTGACGACGCAGAAATTATCCCATTAGGTGATTATCCCATCAGAGAGGTCGCCCAAATAAAGAGTAGCCATCTTCCTATACACTCATACAGGACATACCATCCCGGTTATGGCAATCGATATACCGAATGGTATCACAAAGTATTTGAGTCAATAATTGAAAGAGTTATTTCGGATAAATGAACACCGTAGTAACAGCCATCGGCAAACAAGATTGTAGCTGTGGCAACACAAGATTGAAACTACACGGAACGAAAAATTCGGCAATATAGTTCTTTGCATTATATAACTATAAAGATTACATGAACGATTTTATAAGACCTTTTTCCGATGCGGAATTCAAAAAGGCGTGCCTCTCAGCGGGCTATCCCGAGATTGCCTGGCAGTATTGCCATGAGAAGTGGCAAGAATGCTTTGACGACATATTAAGGGACAATTTGTCAGCAGAAGATCTGCCCGAACTGAAAGAGCACGCCGGGTGGACATCAGACAATATTCGCGAGCAAGCCTGGACTGATGTCAAAGAGTATTCACATGTTGATACCTATGTTCAGCAACGTGAATTAGGCCATGGCCATGAGTGGTCAAGATTGTTCTGCAAGATATTAGCCCATAGCGGCGTCGATGCCGTAAATATATATTGGGCCACATTTGTTGAGTTGCAGAACAGCAGAATCGACTCCGGAGAGGAGGTTGGGATTAAACACGACTGGTTTGATTGTCTTAAACAGGACACTCTGTCTTGTAGAGAATACGTTCTCGCGGTCAAGAATATTGCAAAAGGTGAAGGCGAGATTGTGGAGCGTTATATCGGTAATTGGTTAGGCTCTATGCGTGAAGGATATGAAGGAAATACAGATGACCTTCTACTCGAGGCGAAGCGTTTCAGAACATTGCACGAAAAACTATTAAGTGAGGGGTACTATGATGAGGATGCTTTCGGATATGCGTTAGATCTTTTCGACGAACATTATCCGGTATTCAATGAGATATACCGCGAGGCGATGCGACATGGCTCAAAACGATATGACGCATGGGCGCTTGCTGATTTTTGCGAGAACGCGGTTGTAAATGGGTGGTTGCTTCTTGAGAAAGAAAACTTCAAGAATAAATTCACCGAGTCGTGGCAACGAGAAATCTATGCCGGATTAGTTATCAAAGACTGGATACAAGATGAGGGCTCAATCAGCACGCTCCATGAGAATGAAATCAGAAAATCTTTGGATCTGAGCCCAATCGATAAACCTCTAGCTTGGGAAGATGAAGAATTCCTTCGTCTGAAGAAAGAATACATCAAAAGTGGTCTTAATGAATTCGCTGCCGAGCAGCGGTACAAAGATGCATATGGAAATTACAGCGACATTGAACTTGACAGTATCCGCAATAATCGCTCTCATGATATCAAGAGAGATATGCTTGAAATGATGTTCCCAAACGATGACATTGATTCAGAAGACTTCGAAGACGGTCTGGATTTTGAGGATATGAATGATTGACAATCTCATGTTGTATCGCAAAATGAGACACTATGGTTGTAATTTTGCGATACAATCACATCAGCCTGGTGGCGGAATTGGTCAGACGCGCTTTATATTAGATGGAAAGTGCCCTGTGATGGGGTGTTGCCGGTTCGAACCCGGCCCGGGCTGCTAAAAAGAAAAACTGATGAATCGCCCAGTAATATTTCTTGACTTCGACGGTGTGCTCAACACCGAGCAATATCAGGCGCGGCTTGCCGTCGAAGGTAAGCCGAACAAGGATGCGTGGGGGCCGCTTTTCGATCCTCGCGCTGTTGAGAATCTACGTTTGATTATTGATAATACCGATGCTGCTATTGTCATTTCCTCATCGTGGCGATATCTTCATCGTCTCGGCAGTCTGCGCATGATGTGGGAGGTGCGGGAGCTTCCCGGCGAGATTATCGGCACTATCCCCTGCGGCGCCACATACATCTCGCGTGGCGAGGATATCGAATGTTGGCTTGACAAGTACGGACGCCCAGATTACGTGATAATCGATGACCTCGACGACTTCTTCCCGGCTCAGCATGACTCTTTCATCGAGACAAATCCTATTGTCGGCATCACGGAAGCCGACGCACGAAAGGCAATCGAAATACTCACCTCTAATGCATAATCCAATGAACAACGAAATCTCAATCTGGAACGGTTATCCCGTTCATGGCGACATCAAGGAACTCGACCGCATCATTGAGTCGGAGAGCTTAATTACACTTGACAAGGATGATGTTGTCAATGTGCTTTCCACCGAGGGAGAAAGCTATGTGACATCAGGAGTTAACGCCGATCTTGGCGAAGCTTTTAACGAAGCCGTCAACGCCCTGCCTTGTAAGGTTGATAAGGTAGATGAATTACTAATTGATTTCCGCTTCGGTAACAGACAGCCCGAAATGTCAGGGTTGTCATCAATCACCGACACGCTGTCAGAAGTCAATCCTGACATCAATATTATGTGGGGTATTTCCTCAGATGAATCTCTGGGTGATTCCTATAAGGTGGTGTTGGTCGCATCGGTGAAGGTTTAGACCCGGTTCAAAAACATATCTTCATTTTTGTTATCGCCTGACAGCTTTAGGCAGGCGACAGGGATAACTTTGTCCCTAAACTTAGAAACGTAGAATATGAAACAGAATACAGACGAGAGAAGACGTAAAATTGATGAAATGAGGGAGCGTTTTGCGCCTTTGCGAGACTACATGGCGCAGCACCGTAAGGAAACCTTAGAACTGATGCGCCGCCGGCACGCCTATTATACCAAACTCATAACTGATGCGGAAATCAAAATAGCCGAGGAATTCTATGAAAGATACAGCGAACAGTTCCTGATGTACGGCATAGAATTGAAACTCTCCGATAATAAGAAATGGTGTTCAATCCATCTCGAGCTTGAAGACTATGGCTATGAGGATTACGGGGTGGAAGACGGTAAGGATGATACATTAGCTGAGGTAAGCCCCGAAGTTTCCTTTAAAGATATGTTTAATAATGTAGAAGTCAACATATTTACAGGAGAAGAACTTTAATAGCCACAACTGACACCTTTTGGCAGTACATAACATTAACTTTGCGACATAATATACAAGGAATACTTTCTCAACTCAGAGTTTGAAGATGTGTGGCGCAATAACCCAAAGAGCGTAATGAAATTATATACTTCAATATCGGACTTACAGAATCAGTCAAAAACATGGATGCAATGCCCGTGCAAGGAATTGGTCAATATCAATCCTTTGGATGTTGTAAATTTTTATATAGCGGCATCATATCTGATAAACAATCGCCTGTCAGAATTATCAAAATCCATGGATATAAGCGGATTTGAAGAATCTGAAATTGTGTCATTCTCACCACGCTCTTTGCACAGACTTGCCTTGGGC
>NZ_PUED01000185.1 GCF_003024925.1 Paramuribaculum intestinale | reverse complement strand
CCTCAACAATTATTTCGACTTGCGGAAAATCTCCGCATCTCAAAATAATTCAGAAAATAAATCATCGGTTGGCTCAGTTAGCGGCTTAGCCAAGACTGAACAACCTCAAATTTTACCGAATCATTGTTAAGTAAAAACGCACAAAAATCGCGGAAAAATCGCCTTGATGGTTGTCTGATGTTGCTTTGATGGCTATTTGTTGGCGTTTTGTTGGTCATAAAATTAAGTAATTTGTTATAATATACTGATATACAGATTAAAATAAGCGCATTTTGTTGGCTGTAATCGTAGCTCGTTTTGTCACGTCAGCCACAATGAGTAAATTTGCAGTCGGAATACACTAAAAATCAATCATAAATAACACTACAATGAAGCATTTTATCAAGATGGCAATCGCCCTTATTCTGGGCGTGGTCGCACTTGGCTTTCAGTCGTGCGGAAGCGACGATGACGAGCCGGATGCAAAGGTTTACGCTACGGTTTCTGACATTCAGGGAACATGGCACGGAACGCTGGACGGATTCTATTACCGTTTTACCTTTGATGGCGACAACTACTCGTACAATCAGATGAACGTGGCCGACAACAACATCACCGCGTCTTCAAGCGGAACGTTTGCCATCAAAGACCACAAAATCGTTTTCTCCGGCGGTAAGAATGAAGTGCCGTGGAGCGACGAGGAAATCTTCTGGACTAACAACACGAAGAATTATCTTCAAATAGGGCAATACTTGAGCCTATCCCCCGGAAAGTAAAAATCCGTCAACATCGACGTATGGGCGCATCGGTCATCACGACCGGTGCGTTTTTTGTTGTATCAATGTTGTATCAATTTCCAGACAAGCCGATAAAACAAATTTGGCAATGTGTTGATGTTACGCGGAATAGAAATTATTGTCGTGGTGCCACCAGCAATATAAACGTTAAATTTTTATCAATCGGATTAAATTCAATTATATACTAATATACTGATATTAAGCCGAATTAAACAATTTTCAATTTAGCCACATAGCGGCTGTTTTAGAAATTATAGTGACTATTGTAGTGACTATTCAGGAATAGTCACTAACTTTGCAGTGTCCGATTCATAAGGGAATCGAACCTTGGATTCTATGGCAAAATCTCTTTCCCGGTTCTTCATCCGCAAGCAGGACGAGAAGAACGAAATCGCAACTCTTTTCTTTAGGGTGCAGAACAAGAAACACAAAGTCGATACGCTCTTTTCCTCTCAGATACGTGTGAATGTTGCAGAGTGGAAAGAGGCTTTGTCGTGTCCTGAAAAATGGATGCGACATCAAAGGACGAACTTCAATCTACACGACTCTCTCAATAGGATTGAACTGGTAGTGAAGTCGGAAGTCGAGGGCATGTCTTTCGACAAGTCACATGTTGAGGCCGAGATCCTCTCTATCGCCAATCCGAAGAAAGCAGAAGCCAGAATGAAAGCTAAGCGTGAAGAGGAGGAACGGCAACGCGAGGAAGAACGCATAAAGGAAGAGCAGGAGCGTCTGATAAAGGAGGGCATCGATGCTGAACGCGCCAAAATATGGAATTTCATAGACCGATTTTGCAATGAAATCAAGAGCGGTGCCAGGCTTAATGGTCATGACAGATATGCGCCCGGCACTGTGAAGGCATGGAATAGCTTTCGGAAGCTGTATGACTTGTTTGACAGAAAGCATCGCTACACATGGCATGATGTAGACCGTGCGTTCGTCACCAAATTCCTGAATTTTATGGAGAAGAAAGATTATATGGTGACTGCGCAGAATAAATATCTGGTCGATCTCCGCGCAATCATCAGCTATGCCTATGCCGACGGAATACACGACAATGACCGCGCCCTGCAATATTTCGCAAAAAAGAAAATTGAAGAGAAAGACAAGGCTATTGAAATATACCTTACCGAAGCAGAGCTTCAGGCATTGTATGAAATGCCACTGTCAGGCAAGCAGGAAGAGGTGCGCGATATATTTCTTGTCGGGTGCTACACCTGTCAGCGCGTGAGCGATTACAACGACATTGACAAGGATTGTTTCACCACTACAGCCAAAGGAACACCGGTAATACGCCTCATTCAGAAGAAAACCCGCAACGAGGTAAAGATTCCTATAATGAATCCCAACCTAAAGGCTATATGCGAAAAATACAACTACAATCTCCCTTATGTTGTTGACGTGATACTCAACCGCTACATAAAGGAGATTCTGAAGGAGTTGTCCGATAAAGTGCCCGACTTAGCCAAGATGGTAGTAACCAAACTTACTCAAAAGCAGAAGAAACTGGTGGAGGACGGCAAGCTCGTTGTCGAGCACAACGAAAAGGGAGAGGTGATAATGCCTTGCTACAAGTGCGTGACAACCCACACAGCCCGCCGTAGCGGAATCACAAACATGTACCTCACCCACAAATACTCCATAGTCCAGATGATGCACGTCAGCGGCCACAAAACTCAAAAGACCTTCATGGACTATATCAAGCTCTCCTCCGACGAAATCGCCGACGAGATTGACGCAATCGCTAATGGCGCAAAATCCGAAGTATTTTGACTATTATTACTCGGAAACAGCTACAAATCAAAATATAAATTGTAATTTTGAATATGGAAACAAATAATTCACAGCTCGTAATCTATCAGGCGCCGGACGGAAATATGTCGATTGATGTGACAGTTCAGAATGATACCGTATGGCTGAGCCAAGGGCAGATGGCCGAACTCTTTGACAAAGATCAGTCAGTTATTGCCCGCCACATCTCTAATGTTTTCAAGGAAGGCGAGCTGGAGAAAGAGAGTAATATGCAAATTTTGCATAATACTCTGTCGAAGTACAAACCGACTCAGGTTTACAGCCTTGATGTTATTATCTCTGTTGGCTATCGCGTTAAATCCAAACGTGGTACTCAATTCCGCATCTGGGCAAATAAGATATTGAAGCAGTATCTTCTTCAAGGCTATGCCATAAACGAGCGGGTAGCTGCACAGAAATATGACGAGCTTAGTCAGTTGATAAAAGTGCTCGGCCGCACAATCCAAAATCAGGAAAGGCTTACGGAGGACAGCCGTTCATTGCTCGATGTTGTTGTCGATTACACATACGCCCTCGACACTCTTGACCGCTACGACTATCAGGAACTGAAGATCGAGGACACCACCGGTAAAGAGTCGTTTCATGCCACTTACGAAAACGCCATGGAAGTCATCCGCGAGTTACATGAGAAATTCGGTGGCAGCACATTGTTCGGCAACGAAAAGGACGATTCCTTCAAAAGCTCCATTGGTCAGATTTACCAGACCTTCGGTGGCGTTGACCTATATCCCTCAGTGGAGGAAAAAGCTGCCATGCTCCTGTACCTTGTTACCAAAAACCACTCATTCAGCGACGGCAACAAACGCATTGCCGCAACTCTATTCCTGTGGTTTCTCAACGGCAACGGCATTCTCTACAACGGAGACGGCACCAAACGCATCGCCGACAACACACTCGTTGCCCTCACCCTGATGATAGCCGAAAGCCGCACTGAGGAAAAGGACACAATGGTAAAAGTCATCGTCAACCTAATCAACAAGAACAACTGAGGATAAGACGAAACAACACCCGAAATATGCACGGCTTAACGACTTCATGCCGAGGATTGACCTGTCGGTGCTGAATGATTATGTAACGGCTAATCTCCGCGCTGATTTTCATACTCGTTTGGGACATTTGTCACATCGAATGTCGATTATTAGTTGTAACTTTGCTTAATTACAGATAATAGACTCAAATGAAACTGCTAAGAGCCTTATTTTACCAATATTATTGGTGGCAGAAGCGCAAAGAAAATGATGAATCCTTTGCGCATGCTTTGGCTGTGCTATGTCTTTTGGTTCCTCTATTTGGTATAGTAGGTTTTATAGCAATTTTTGCTGACGTGACAGGGCTTGTCATTTTGCAGAAGTATGATATAAAAATGGTCATTTTTACTATGTTCATTCTCGGATTAGCGGTATCATGGTGGCTGTTTTTGAGAAGAAAACAATATAAAATAATAGACCAAGAGCATGATATTTATGATAAGCCTATATATAAAACGCTCGCAATCTTATATCCAATCCTTTCCGCAATACTTTTCTTTATTGGATTATATATCGGCTATTTACATAACAGTGAAGCGGAACATATTGAAAGCATACACATTAGAGCCGAAGATGCTACACCCACTATTGACAGCATCAAAGGTAAAAATGTCTATGTCAGTTATCGTAAATTCCCCGGCGGTGACTCCATTCTTCCCTACGATAGGGTTATGTTAGGCGAGTCACTTATTGACCATGACAAACTGAAGTTCAATTACCATTTCAGAAATATCAAGTAAAAGTTGAGAAATATATGACAGCAGCCCAATTTGTAACC
>NZ_PUED01000184.1 GCF_003024925.1 Paramuribaculum intestinale | reverse complement strand
GTCGGCAGCGTCAGTTGTGTATATGAGACAGGGGTTTACCTTCTGCGTCCTTGCCCTTTCCGGGAAGAATACGGAACCAGGGGAAATACTTGTATTCGTTGGTATTGTTCCAATCCGGCCGCCAACCTTCGTTAAGGGCTTCGGTTATGGTTTCCAACTTACGGCGGGCGATCTCGTCGGGACGGAAGCCGCAGGCCTTAAATGCCTTTTCGTCCATTTCGGCTATGCCTAAGACTTCGCAAGCGTCGGCGTAGGTCTTCACGCGTTCGCGGATGTCGGTGTACTCCTGTTCCTCGGTATAGAAGTCGAATACGTTAGCGTCTTCGTCTTCGTTGATGATGTCCTTCACTTGGTCGCTTGCTTCTTCCACGCTGTCGAAGCGGGCCACGAACTCGGCGGATTCGCCGTACTTTCGGAAAAGTGCTATTTTCTTCATTTGGGGTTGTTTGTTAATGGGTTATTAAAATATTTCGGGTTTGTTTTCTTCGGGTCGGTTAGCGTCGTTGTAAAGGATCCGCCGTTGCCGGGCTATGGCTAACCGTACTTGTTTTATAGCGTCCTCGCGTCCTATAAGGCTTTGTTCGTAGTCCAATAACTCCGCTTCCGAAGTCGCTAAGAAGTAGCCGCCGGACGTGGCTATAAGGCCCGTTAGTAGGTCGGTCATTCGGATATGGTTAATAAGTTTCCTTATCCGGGGTTCTGTTACCGTATATCCGGCTATGTTAAGCCGCTGCACGATTGTACGGTTTGTTACTGCGTTTTCCTTTCCTACCTTGGTTTTCAACCCACGAAGGACGAGCGGAAGTAATACGTTTTCTTCGTACTCGGTTAAGGGCGCGGTTTCGGAATTAAAGCCTTTAATCATAGTTAGAAGGGCGTTTTATTGAAGTTAATACTAAGTCCGGGGGCTGCTATGTGTACCCGCTTCCCGGTCGCCCTGTAAACTCTCTCTTTGAAGGCTACGGGGTCGCCGTTACCCGCCGAAAGGTGTATTAGGACGATGTTATTTACCGCCTTCAGGTCGTTGGCTTTAAGCGCGTCTATACAGGTGTCTATACTTAGGTGGCTTTCCCTCACTCTTTCCCGAAGGGTCGGAATTAGTCGGCCTTCCTCTACGTTGCGGTCTAATATTTCCGGGTCGTAGTTGCATTCTATAAGGACGTTGTTTAAGCCTTTGAAGGTGTTAGGTAGGTAGTAGGTATCGGTAGCGAACAAAATGCCGCCCGTTTCCGGGTGCCAAATGTAGAAGCCCACGGGTTCGGCGCAGTCATGCTTCGTGGCGAACGGTATAACCTTAAAACCTCCTATCTGCTGAACCTTGTAGCCGTTGCCTTCTTGCTCCAACGTGCGCGGCTTCCACTCGCTTTTTACCTTGGCGTTGTCTATTGTGCCTTGGGTAGCGTAGACGGGAATAACGGCGTTCAATACTTCGTTAATCCGTCCGGCGTGGTCGCCGTGTTCGTGGGTTATAAGACAGCCTACCACTTTGGAAATATTGCCTTCCAACGCGGCTACTACCTTCTTGAAGTTTACCCCGGCTTCAATGAGCAGGGCTTCGCCCACATTCTCCAAAATGTAGGCGTTGCCGCTGCTGCTTGAACCTAAAACACGAAGTACCATTAGAAATTGGGCTTTCTTGGTGTATTATAAGCCGGGGCCGGTTGTGGGTCGGCCTGGGGCTGTGCTTGTGGTTGGGGTGCCGGAGCTGCTTGGGACTGAACCGGGGCGGTGTATGTCTGCGGCGCGGGTTCTGCCTGTGCCGGGGCGTGGACTTCTTCGGCCATTACCGTTTCCGCGTCGTCGAAGCCAATAGCGGGGCCGGTGTTTGCCTGTTCCTTAATCTCGACGGCTACGGTATCTACTACCACGTTGGGGCGGCTGCTTGTTTCGTCCGCGTCGCCGTAGTCCGTTCCTGTAAGGTATTCGTAGAGGGCTTTCTTTGCGCGGCGTTCTGCCTTTCCGCGTAGTTGGTCGTTGCTGCTGTATTGGTCGCGGCGGACGGTGGCTTGAACCGTAAGGCTATTTTTGTCGCCGTTGTAGGAATACGTTACTTTGCACGGGAATACGGCGTAGGCGGGGTTTTGGCTTGTGTCCTGTTGAACGTCGATAATGTATTTCGCCCCAATCTTTTTTAGAAGGGCGGTATAGCCTTCTTTCGTGGGGTACATCGTGCCGCTAATGATGTTGAACTGGTTCCCGGTAGGAAGAAGCCCAATTATAGCGGCATCTATTATCGCTTCGCGGACGGTAGCCACTTCGTAGGGCGGCTTTACTCGTCCGTTCTTGTCGGGCTTGCCGTCGCGGTCGGTGCGGAAGCCTACTTTTGTGTTCATCAAAGGCATAAATACCTTTTCCATTACTTCTTCGGTAAGTGCTTCGCGTAGAAGGGTTATTACTTTCGCGGCGTTGAAGGCTGCGCCGAAGTTGTTTACGATGTCTATCGCCGAAGCGTCGCGTAATGCAACTTCAAATTTTTCTTTTGCGGCTACTATGGTAGCCGGAAGTTCCGGGGTCTTGCACATGGTCGGAATATTTTTTAGTTGTTTGTTACTTGGAACTCCCCCGTAGTGACTACAAGCCGGACTAATTGGCTTTTTACGGGGATGAAGTCGTTTACACTCTCGGCGTTATCGACAATTATAGGGGCGGTTACTCCGTGGAAGGCGCAAAGGGCGTTAATCACGGCTAACCCGGCGTTAATCTGCCCAGCGTGGTTCTTGTCTTGGTATCGTACCCCGCCAATGTAGGCCACGCAGTCCGGCTCTTTCTCGCCGTTTACAAGCGTCTTATACATTCGGAACTCCACGCCGTCGAAAAGCCCGTTTACACGGCGTTCTACTTCTTCCATACGACATCTTACGAAGTCGTCTATTAGGGCTTCTTCGGTTTGAAGTGTTGCCTTTTCCTGTGCCAACGTAGCGGCTTCCTTATCAAGTTCCACTATACGGGCTTCGGCGGCTTTAATGGTGGCGCGAAGTCCGAGCTTTTGGTCTATCTCGGAAAGGCGGGCGCGAAGTGTCGCCCGGCTCTGCTGACGCTCTGCGGCGGTGTCCTGTGTTGTCGGTGCTGTCACGGCTGCACGGCGGGCGTTCAGTTGGTCTATCTCCTTTTGAAGGGCTACCCAAGTCGGAAGCGTCTGCGGGTCTATTTGCGGGTCGGTGCTTACGCGGGGATTGGCGGCTATGGTGTTGTTATAGGTCGCCTTCTTTGTGGCGTAGTCCTGTACGGCGGCGTTGTGCTTGGTATCAAGGGCGACGGCTTCCGCTTCAAGGCGTTTTATTTCCGCGTCCTGTGCCGCTATAAGCCTGTTTAGTTCCTGGCCTTCCGCGTCCATCTTGTCAAGTCGGGCGGTTTGGTTGGCAATGAAGGCGGCGCGGGCGGTGTCTTGGTTCTTGCGGAAGGATTCAAGGGCTGCGGCTGCGTCGCACTGATGGCGGTTGGGTGCTCCGGGGTCGGCGCACTGATGACCGAATACCGGGCAAATAAGCGGGCCGGCGGTCGGGGCTTGCTGTTCTTGGAATTGTTCGTTATTGACCTTCTCCCAATTCTTGCGAAGGTCGGCTACTTGGGCTTCGTAGTCCTCTTTACGGCGTTTGGCAGTGGCTATGGAAGCCGTTATTACTGACTTCTCCCGGCTGTAATATTTGTTTTCGCTTTCCTCGTCGCGCTGTACTTGAGCGAGGTCGCGGGCGGCTTCGTCGGCTACGCGGTTGGTTTCGTAAGCTGCTGCGCGGGCCGCTTCCTTCGCGTCCTGTAACGCCTTCGCCTGTGTGTCGCGCTTAGTGTTGATTTCCGCCTGTATCTTTGCCGCCTGTTCGTAGGCTACGCGGTTGGCTTCTGCTTCGGAAGCTGCCGCCGCGTCAATGTTGGCGAGGTCTTCCTGTATCTGCGCCTTCTCGCTTTCAAGGGCGGCGTAGTTCGGGGCTACCGGGGTGTTTCGGGTGGCTTCATCTTTGCGGGTCGGTATCTTTTCTAACTGCGCTTCAATCCTGCCACGACGTACCGAAATTTCCTTTTTGTATTCTTCCATCGTCTTGCCTGTTACCCGGCGAAGAAGGGCGGCAAATTCTTCGCGGGTGGCTGCTACGTCCGCGTCGTTAATCTTGCCCGCCATCGTAAGCAAGTATTCGCGTTGTGCCTTCCAATGAAGCGTAAGGAAGTAGTAAGGATCCGTAATGACCTTAAAGAGGTCTTCGGGTATTATTGTGGCTACCTTTGCGTCGTATTCTGCCTTCTTCAAGGGTACGCCGTTAAAGAAGTAGTCGGTATGGTGCCCGGACAGGGTGCGCTCGGTGCTTCCTTTCTGTCTC
>NZ_PUED01000183.1 GCF_003024925.1 Paramuribaculum intestinale | reverse complement strand
TGATGGACGAAGGACGTCTGACCGACAGTCTCGGGCGTAGGGTTGATTTTAAGAATACGCTGATAATCATGACCTCGAATATCGGCACGCGGCAGCTTAAGGATTTCGGATCGGGCGTGGGATTCAATACTCAGGCGGTCGACAAGGAGTATAGCCATGGAGTGCTGCGCAAGGCTCTCAACAAGGCTTTCTCGCCGGAATTTCTCAATCGTGTGGACGACATAGTGATGTTCGATCAGCTATCGAAAGAGGCGATATTCAGGATCATTGATATAGAACTGGCGGGATTCTACCGTCGGGTGGCTGAGCTTGGCTACACGCTGACGCTGACGGATGAAGCCAAGGAGTTTGTGGCCGAGCGAGGCTATGACCCTCAGTTCGGAGCGCGTCCGCTCAAACGGGCTATTCAGAAGTATGTAGAGGATGAGCTTGCCGAATTCATTATCGACGGCGAGCTGCATCGTGGCGCTTCGATAACGGTAGGGCTCGACAAAGAGAAGGGTACGACGACTATCAGTGTCACGGATGCCCTTCCGGAAGCCGTCAGGCCGGCGGCACTGCCATCGGGCGATTGACAAAATGTCAGTTAATAATCACAAAATGTCACGCTTCAGGCGTGGCATTTTTTTTGCAGTATTGTTATTTAGAAATAAATCTTACAAGAATCTATGGATACTCAAAAAGGTAAAATCGGGGTAACTACCGAAAATATCTTCCCCGTAATCAAAAAATTTCTCTACAGCGATCACGAAATATTTCTGCGTGAACTGGTGTCGAATGCAGTCGACGCCACCCAGAAGCTGCGCACTCTGTCGTCGTTCGGAGAGTTCAAGGGTGAGCTTGGCGACATGAAGGTGAAGGTGAGTGTCGACGCCGATGCCGGCACTCTCACAGTGAGCGACCACGGCATAGGTATGACGGCTGAGGATATAGATAAATATATCAATCAGATAGCATTTTCGGGGGCAGAAGAGTTTCTTGAGAAATACAAGGACAACGCCAATGCCATAATCGGTCATTTCGGCCTCGGGTTTTACTCGGCGTTTATGGTAGCCAAGAAGGTGGAGATCCGTTCGCTGTCGTACAAAGAGGGTGCGGAGGCCGTAAGGTGGGAATGTGACGGCTCGCCTGAATTCACGATGGAGAAAACCGACAAGGCCGAACGCGGCACCGATATAATACTGCATATCGATGACGAGAATAAAAATTTCCTGCAGCAGAGTGAAATAGACTCGCTGTTGAGAAAATACTGCCGCTTCCTGCCAGTGCCTGTGGTGTCGGGCAAGGAACAGGAGTGGAAGGACGGCAAGATGGTGGATACCGACCGTGACAAGGTGGTTAACGACACCGAGCCGACATGGACCAAAAAGCCGGCCGACCTCACCGACGAGGACTACCGCAATTTCTACCACCAGCTGTATCCGGGTCAGGAAGATCCTCTGTTCTGGATACATCTGAATGTCGACTATCCGTTTACGCTTACCGGTGTGTTGTTTTTCCCGAAGATCAAAAACAACTTCGAGGTGAACAAAAACCGCATACAGCTCTACTGCAATCAGGTGTATGTGACCGATTCGGTGGAGGGCGTGGTGCCTGACTTCATGATGCTTCTGCAGGGTGTGATAGATTCCCCCGACATACCGCTCAATGTGTCGCGTTCGTATCTGCAGTCGGATACGGCGGTGAAGAAGATCTCCGGATATATCACCAAGAAGGTGGCGTCGCGTCTGGAAGAGATCTTCAAGGCCGACCGTCAGGACTTCGAGAACAAGTGGGACGACATCAGGATATTCATCCAGTATGGAATGCTGACGGATGAAAAATTCTGCGAGGCGGCGATGAAGTTCTGCCTTGTGAAGGATACCGAGGGCAAATTCTATACGCTTGAGGAATACCGCACTCTGATAGAGGGTCAGCAGACCGATAAGGACGGCAATGTGGTGTATCTCTACACGACCGATCGGGTGGCTCAGTATGCCTACATACATGCGGCTACGGAAAAGGGGTATGACGTGCTTGTGATGGACGGTCAGCTCGACAGTCATTTCATAGGCATGCTGGAGAGCAAGATCGAGAAGAGCCGTTTTGTCAGGGTTGACTCCGACGTGGTGGAGAATCTGATACCGAAGAGCGACCGCAAGGCGGCCGATCTGACTCCGTTGCAGCGCGACATGATGAGCACGCTTTTCAAGTGTCAGATCCCGAAGGTGGAGAAGGCTGAGTTCATCGTGTCGTTCGAGGCTCTGAATGCTGATGCGAATCCGGTAATGATCACTCAGAACGAGTATATGCGCCGAATGAAGGATATGGCGGCCATGCAGCCCGGTATGAGCTTCTACGGCGATCTCCCCGACAGCTATAATCTGATCGTCAACACGGAGAGTCCGGTGGTGAAGCGCATTATGGAGTCGACTGAGTCGGAACTGAATGCCCGCATAGATCCACTTGACAAAAACATCAGCGAAAAGAATGCTGAAATCAAGTCGATACGCGACTCGGCCAAGGATTCGAAGCTTACCGACGAGCAGCAGGGCAAGGTGACTGAACTGGAGCAGGCGGTGGAGCATGACCGCAAGGAAGAGCAGGAGATAATCGAGGTTTACGCCAAGTCGAATCCTCTCGTCAAGCAGACAATCGATCTGGCTCTGTTGGCCAACGGCCTTCTGAAAGGACAGGATCTCAACGAATTTATACGTCGGTCGGTAAGCCTGCTTTGAACTGTGAGGCTTGGCTGACTGCCAAAACGGGAAAAAGAGCGGGCGTTTACGGAATGCATTCCGCAATCTGAATCATTCTGACGCTTACATTATTAAACAGAGCCATGTGGCGGGATGCCACATGGCTCTGTCGTTTTTTTGGGGCATAAATTTTTTTGTTTTGAAAAAGAGTGTGAAAAAAAAGAGTGGAGATTTTTTTGATAGAATGTCGGGATGATTTAATTTTGTTGCGGATTTGGCGTATGGCTTTGTCTTTATTGATGTGCCATAGCTGCTGAGGTATATAACGTAACCTGTCATCAATCGCAATATCATGCATCTCACTGCAAACAAGATCTGGGTGTCGATCCGCGACTATGTTTTCATTGTGCTTGGCATATTTTTGTATGCCTTCGGCTTTTCGGCGTTCATATTTCCTGAAAAGGTGGTGATCGGAGGCCTGGCCGGTTTTGGCACGCTGATATATTTTATCACGGAAATGTTGTTCGGCAAGGGTGTGCCGGTAGCTGTGACGCAATATGTCACCAATCTGCTGCTGCTGGCCATGGCGTTCAAGGGCGTGGGCCGTCAGTTTGTCATACGTACCATTTTCGGTGCCACGGTGATATCCTTGTTCATCGGTGTGCTGACTCCGTTGTTTCCGGAGCCTCTTGTTGCCCAGCAGACGTTTATGAATGTGATCATAGGCGGCATACTTTGCGGTGTTGGCATAGGCATGGTGTTTGTGCACAACGGTTCTACCGGCGGCACCGATATCATAGCCGCGATGGTGAGCAAGTCGTCCAACACCAGTATCGGCCGAACGATGCTTTATTGCGATATGTGCATTATATCGTCATCGTTCCTGATATTCCATAATGTCGACAAGGTGGTGTATGGTTTTATTGTGCTTGTGATAACGGCTTATCTGGCTGATATGGTGATTGATACCAATCGTCAGGCCGTTCAGTTTACCATCTTCTCCCGCCACTGGGAGAGGATCGCCGATGCGATCAGTCATGAGGCCAACCGTGGCTGCACGGTGATAAACGGCACCGGATGGTATACGAAACATGAGGTGAAGATGCTTCTGGTGATGTGCCGCAAGATAGAATCGGTGACGATATTCCGAATAGTGAAGAGTATCGACGAGGATGCGTTCATCACTCAGTCGAATGTCAACGGCGTGTATGGCAAGGGTTTTGACAAGATCAAGATCAAGGAGGCCCGCAGGCGTGCCTCGGAAAAGAAAAATGCAGAGGCTGCTGAGATCACGGCAGACTCTCCGGTGAATGATACTGCCCTTTAGAGGCAGTGGCCCGGCCGTAGTTCACGGCATGAACCGGGCACCGGTGATAGCATCCGAGGCAGAAGGCACAGTCTGTGCCCCATTCCGGTCCGTGGCCGGGCGTCATGGTAATGTTGCCCATGGGACATTTGCGCGCGCATAGGCCGCAGGAGGTGCAGTCTGGCGATGTGTTGAAGGGTCGTGGCGAGATCATGAAGCGCCGGAACAACGGATAGATTATGCGTGATTTGAGCCATGGCAGTGTGCCACGGACTACGTCGTCGACGCGGGCGTGATGGCGTATGCCTCTCGCAATGTCGGCAATGCGGGCGGCTGCAGCCTCAAGCTTGCGTGAGGCCAGGGCGGGGGAGTCGACGTCAAATCCGGGTAGTGTCACGTAGGTGTTCGGCATTGTGACCGACCACGTTCCGACCGCCTTCCATCCTCTGCGGCGTATCATGCGCCGCCATTGCCGGTCGGTAAGGCCGGCGTCGTCTCCACAGGTGCAT
>NZ_PUED01000182.1 GCF_003024925.1 Paramuribaculum intestinale | reverse complement strand
ATACTTGCCTTCTATGAGAAGACGGTTGTGTATCTCGCAGAAGCGGGACCTCATGTTTTCAAGGAACTTGTTCAGCTCGATGTCGCGCCGGGACTTGCCGAGGGTTTTCTGGCGTCTCTGGTCCCAGTTGTCCGGATTGACCTTCCTACCGATTGTAAACTCGGTCTTCTGGCCTGCCGTGGAGATTCTGACGTAGATGGGATATTCGCCATCCGTGATCACGTGGGGCTTTCTCGGAAAGAAAGTCATTACAAAAAAGGATTCTTTCATACGTTGCGGATTTAATGGTTACATAAAGATAATCATTATTCGCCGGATTGTCAAGCCGGGAAGAATCCGTATCATCAGAAACGCAATATCAGGGTGTCATCATGAGAGGCGTGAGTCGGCGACTCACGGCAAAGCTGCGCAAAATACAGAGGCTCGAACCTAAAAACGTCAATTAAACACCGGATTTAGTTAAGAAGCCTTTCATTTCTTAAATGATGTTAAGAAACAAGTATCGTCCTTTCCAAAAGTGGTGTCGGGGATAGCTGAATGTGAACCCTGCGCCCCACATGGTGTCCGCTTTTTCATGGGATAAGTATCCCGGTTTCAGCCGACTCACGGCAGGAGAGGGAGGGGTGGCTCACGTCTGCGTCACTACCGTGAGTAATTTGACTCACGTTTGCGCGACTCACGCATATATCACGTCTACGCTCCGAAATCTGCTGTATTCTGCCGTGAGCAGAAAAATAAAAAACGCTGAAACTGTCATTGTTTCAGCGTTTTGCGGTGTTTTTTACGACACCAAAGTGATCCGCCTGGGGTTGGCGAATCTTATGCTTTGCATTGATAATCAAGTTGTTGGCATTGCTCTTCCTGTGGTGTACACGTTACGCACACGATAGTGTTTCAATGTTCTTCGTCATTTTTCATCCGATAGTGCAAATTTAATCATTTTCCGCGATGTACACGCTATCCTAAATGTTAAAGTTTCTGCAATCGGAATCAGCATATTAGCCGTTATACTGCTGTCAAATCTCAATTATCTTGTCTCTCTTGGAATCTCAGTGCTCGTTTGAGGGATGTTCGGAAAGGACTTCATCGCAGGCTGTGTCTCCGATAATCACAAAGTTGTCAGAGAAGTCGGCAAACGCTTCCCTGAATTTTTCAAGTCCTCCTACCATTTTATTTTATTCATCATTATTGCAATTTCTTTCTCAACCCGTGGGTCGTTATCATCTTTCAATGTCAGGAACAATGACAATTTATCCACATAGCCGGAAGTGCCTGACGGCGGATACTTCCATATCTCGATGCGCTGTGTATCTTCAAAAGAGTGCAATTCGGGTATGGAGTATTTATGTTCACGCACCCACTCCGCAGTCAAAACTCTTGTCGGGACATCCTCCGGGGCGAGCATTGAGTAATGCGACAGAGCCGAGATTCCGCCAATATCTCCTTCGGGAAATACATCTGATGTGTATTCTATGCTTTTGATTGGATCAATTAGATTGGTTGACGCCTTATCCCAAAGTTCTTTCCCTGACAGTTCAAACACAAGTTTCTTATTCCTGCTGCCTTCCAGACTAACCAATCCCAATGCTTCAAGTTGCTTTATGGATTTGGCGATTGTC
Organism: Paramuribaculum intestinale; assembly: GCF_003024925.1. Taxonomy (GTDB): domain Bacteria; phylum Bacteroidota; class Bacteroidia; order Bacteroidales; family Muribaculaceae; genus Paramuribaculum; species Paramuribaculum intestinale. Next base: position 2,912 of record NZ_PUED01000182.1, on the reverse strand, counting down.
TTATATTTATAAGGTACTTTATCCTCCAACTCTTTAAGCGACAAACCGTCAAGGCTCTCGATCTGTAGATGATAAAGAAGAATATATTGTGTTGACGGATAAAACAATTCTTTAATCTCACTTTTTGTTGACAGCCTGTTGATAATCAAGGTAGGCACAAATGCAAATTTATCGGCTACGATAAAATACACTCCTTGCTCCACTAATCGGTCACGCTCATAAGTCAATAAATTGTCAAAGTAAAATACAGCCGGAATATGCTTGATGCTTTCAATTCTTTCCGAAATCTTACGACGCTGCACATTGGTATAATCCATTTCACCTTTGGCCACAAGCAAAAGCATAACCTGCCCATTGAAATCAAACTGCATCATCTTGAAATTTGCAATGAGTTCAAGCCACAGACCTTTTTGGTCTTGCTTGGATAGATTCCGAAGCTCTATCTGCTGTCCGGCGATTGTTATCTCCTTCATGTTCTACGATATTTTGCATTATTCTCCGAGTGTTGGAGAATAATGCAAAATTGCGGAGAATAATCTAATTTTACAAATATATCAGGATTCATTTTTTTAACAGGGACACATTTTACATCAATCCCAGTTATAATACACCGTGGTGTTCAATGTCATTGAACACTGCAAGGTATATGAATTAATTCGGAATAACACGCTCCTCCTTAATTTCGGCAATAGAACCTTGCTTATTGCCGAAATTAAGTTATTGTGATAGCCATGCTTTTTCCCCATCGTGCCGTGGTGTTGACGAGCGAACACACTTCATACTATACTGACAAAATCAGACAATTCCCAGCTCTTTGAACATTGAGCCTATTTCGGAATAGGTATAATCCCGTTCTCCGTCAATCAGGCATTTCTCAGATTTCAGGGCATTCTCAATCGCCCTTACCCAATCACCGCCTTTCTTCTGGAAATATTGATGCAATGGATGTGTCCTGAAAAACCGTTGAGTTTTTTCATATCCACATATCCGGCAAAGCTCGTCCTCTATGCTTTTTGAATCGGCATAATTTTGTCCCGTATATCTGAAATAATAAAGGAAGAACAGTTCAGTGCAGCGGTCAGTCTCAAAGAAACGGACTTCATAATTGAGCCCCTTTTTCTCATTGTGGACCTTCTTGCCATGATATTTCCGTTTCAATTCAGAATAGGCTGCCCAACTTGTCGGGTCTTTCTTCTTATTGTCCATGTCGATAAGACAAAAAATCCTGTCATATCCGATTGCTATTGCAGATTCAATCGAGCGTTCCAATTCACGCAGGCTCGTATTCTTCGGAGTGTCCGGTTTGATGCTCTGTAACTGGCGGAACTCATCCTTCAATGAATTGAGATAGAAGAACTCCGTAGGGCCTTCGCCGATAATCACAGTGGTTTGTTTCCTTACTTTTGGCATGGCTCATTCCTGATTTAAGATGAACGGCGAACCCAACACAGGTTTTGACCCAAACCGACCGATACGATAGGAATTGTAGAGTGAGTGTTCCCTGCGGAGGCCGAGTTTGTCAGCGCGGGTATATTCAGATGCCGCCGTTTCAGATGACTTCTCTACGAACCACACTGATTGACGGTTTTCATTAAACTGATCTTCTGAAAGCAATGTCATCTCCTGTGTTGTGAAAAACAACTGCGATTGGCACGAATTGGCAAGGAAGACCTGAATATAATACAGTAGCAGATCATAATGCAAATCCTCGCCTAATTCGTCAAGCATATAGATATGGTCTCCGGTTATGGCATTATACAGATAGTTAAGATCAACCAGATATTTAATTGTTCCGGCAGACTGTGTGGAGAGAGGCAACATGAAGTTACCTTCATCTGATGTATTTACAAATTCCACATGATTTTCGACACCATCCGATATGACGCTGAAATTTGAAATATTGAAATCAGCCTTTTTCAACATCTGTATGAAGAATTCTTTCTTTTTCTCATCCTGACTTACTTCCTTCAAAAGAGAGACGAGGCTTTCACCGTCATTGCTGACTCCATGTACATGGGACTTAATCCAATTGTACAGTGCCGCAATCTTACATGCGTCTTCCGGCAAGGACACTTTTCCATACGTAGAGAGGACCGAATGATTGTTGAGAGTATGCTCTTTCAGAACCCGGAGGGTCTTCGCCTTTATCCCGATGCTTGTTCCAAATTTAATCTCGCATTGTCTGTCTTCACCGGCAAACTCGCGTTCATAAAACAGAGACTTGCTCTTATTGGGATAGTAATTCAATTCCTCTCTGATGATATGGCTTTCGAGATATGAAATCATATAATCATATCTGATACCGTCGGCATAAAAAGACACGAACATCTTTGTCGGCTGATTCTTGATCAAAGCAAAAGGCATTTCAGAATGTACTCTTTCATTTCGATCCTTACGGTCAATGAACATAAGTTCAAAAGCATTCTGCATCGCTTTGAGCATATTCGATTTGCCCGAAGCGTTGGCTCCGAATATTATTCCCACACGGCCAAGATGAACTCCTTTTGAGATTTCGGCACTCATCCAGTTTTCATCATCGCCGTCCGTCTCGAAGTTCATCGTTTGGCGTTCCCGAATTGACAGGTAGTTTTCAGTCCAGAATTCGCGTATCATTTTGTGTTTTATCTAAAATTTAAGCCTATATTACAGGCTGACTGCAAAATTAGCTATAATTTTTGGCGTTTCCAAGAAAATCAAGGCTAAATCTGGTAGATGCTTTATTCAGATGCGATTTTCAGCAATGTAAACTCCAGAGAGGCGTGACGGCTGAGCTTGTCATCGCATAGTGGATATTCTCAACAAATTGACCCCCTATGGATTATTTAAATTGACCCCCATTGATAACCTGTGATTTTTGGACAGTTTTTACAGGGGTTGACAATAGGGTCTGGGGGATTCTGATGGCGTGTTGA
>NZ_PUED01000181.1 GCF_003024925.1 Paramuribaculum intestinale | reverse complement strand
CTATCCATCCCTATTCAGGGTCATGGACAGGCTCGCCGTATGCCTGTAACAAGGAATGCACCATTCTCCTTGGTGTTTTCAGCAATCCGGAAAGAAAATTACCAATACGTTTTTAGAGGAAAGGTAGCTAAAAAGGGCGAGATCGCGTGCGGTCGGGGGTGGTTAAGTGGTGTGGTGGTGTGCGGATCGTGATGCGATGATGGTTTCGGCTACGGCCCAGTCGAGGGGTGTGTCGAGGTCGATGCTTCGTTCGGCGGGTACTTCTACGGGGAGGCGTCGGGTCATGCGTCCGATTTCGGTGGTGCGGAGTGAGTGGGGGTTGATGATGTAGACTGATCCGGAGAATTCCCATGCGGGTGGTGCTTCCTGGCGCCGGACGATGCATCCGTTGCCTTTGGATATGTGGAGAAATCCGTCGTTGTCGGTTTCGTAGCAGTTGTAGTAGGGGTTGGTGGCTGCGGGCCGTACGGTGGTGACCATGTCGATGTCGGGGGTGTATCGGTCGATGCATCGAAGTATGTCGTCGGCTGTGCGCAGTGGTGATGTGGGCTGCAGCAGGCATATTTTTTTGTAGGGTATGCCGTGTGTGTCGGCCCAGTCCATGGCGTGGAGGAGTGCGTCGCGTGTGGGTGCGTTGTCGGTGGCGAGTTCGGGCGGGCGCATGTAGTTTACGGGTAGTCCGGCGGTGCGGGCTGTGATGGCAATCTGTTCGGAGTCGGTGGAGAGGATTATGTGGGTGTCGGGGAACAGTTGCCGGGCGAGGTCGACGGTGTAGAGTATGAGTGGTTTTCCGGCGAGTGGGCGGATGTTTTTGCCGGGGATGCCTTTGCTGCCTCCGCGGGCGGGGATTATGACGAGTGTGTCGGTGATCATATGTTATTGGATATGTGGGATTCTGGTGTCAGCGGATGGTCATGGCTATGAGCCATGCGGTGTAGGCTATGTAGAGGGCGGCCATGAGTATGCCTTCGGGCCGGGTGATTGTGCGGACGCGGTAGATGCGTGCGAAGATCCAGAAGAGGAGTGAGGCGCCGCAGAGTGCGAGGAGGTCGACGTTGCCGATGGATCCGAATGGCAGTGGGCGGATGACGGCTGCTGTGCCGAGGATGAAGAATGCGTTGAATATGCATGATCCGATGACGTTGCCGATGGCGAGTCCGGGCCGGCCTTTGATTGCGGCGACGATTGATGCGGCGAGTTCGGGGAGCGATGTTCCCATGGCCACGATGGTGAGTCCGATGAGGGCGTCGCTGACTCCGAGCGCTGCGGCTATTCCTGAGGCTCCTGCTACGAACCGGTCGCCTCCGGCTATGAGTCCGGCGAGTCCGGCGATGACGAGCAGTGAGGCTTTGGCCATCGGGATCTGTGGTTTTTGTGCGGCGGCATCGGCGGCGGGGTCGTCCTGTGGCTGTCGGATTGATCTGGCTTGTGCGAATGTGTAGCGCATGAAGATGGCGAAGAAGAGCAGGAGCATTATTCCGTCGACGCGTGTGAGCACGGATGAGGATGTCGCGTCGAGCGTGGCGGAGTTGCCCATGGCGAGGAGTGCCAGGGATGAGAGGAGCACGAGTGGGAGTTCGTTGGTCATCACTGAGCGGTCGACGGCAATGGGGCGTATTATGGCTGTGACTCCGATGATGACGAGTATGTTGAAGAGGTTGGATCCGACGACGTTGCCTATTGCGAGTCCGGCCGATCCGTTGATGGCCGACATGACCGAGATGACGAGTTCGGGTGCTGATGTGCCGAAGGCTACCACGGTAAGTCCGACGATGAGGTCGGAGATGCCGAATCGGCGGGCAATGGCTGCGGAGCCGTCGGTGAGCCAGTTGGCGCCGAAAAGTATGAGCGCCAGGCCGATGATGAGATATACGATGTCAAGTATCATAGTGTCCGGAAAGGAATATTAAATTCAATCGCTGCTTATTTGTCGGCAAATATAGAGAATTATTAGTAATTTTGGGGTGTGAAAATCTATTTTTTGCTCATATTGATGGCTGTGGCTGTGTCTGAGTGCTTTGGCTCGACTCCGGCTGCTCTGCGTGGTCTGCGTCTTGAGGCTTCGGTGGAGGCGACGGCCGGCAGCGGTGAGTTTGCTCCGCTGTATATGGCTTCTAACCGCCGTGGCACGCTGTCGTCGGCCGACAATGTAGTGCTGTCGGCCGGAGCGGTGCGTCCGATGGAGTGTGACCGCCGTCTGAGCTATGGCTATGGCGTGGAGCTGTGGGGCGGATATTCGTCGGCGGTGGGTTACGGCCGCTACGATGTGTCGACTGAAAGCTGGGGCATGAACCGTCGCAGGCCGCCGGCTTTGTGGCTTCAGCAGCTGTATGGTGAGGTGAAATGGCGTTCGCTGACGGCGTCGGCCGGAATGAAGCATGAGGGCTCGCCGATAGTCGACGACCGGCTGTCGGGGGGCGACATGATACGCTCGGCCAATGCCAGGCCGATTCCGGGTGTGCGTGCCGGATTTACGGGTTTTCAGCCGGTTCCTCTGACTTCGGGTTGGCTTGAGATCTCGGGGGAGCTGGAATATGGCCGGTTTGCCGACGATGGCTGGTGGCGCGATCATTCGGCGCTCTACAACGGGCATGTGGCGCAGGGTGAGTGGATGGTCTACCGCCGGATGCATTTGCGCACAGATCCCGGGCGGCCGCTGACGGTGACGTTGGGTGTGCAGTGCGCGTCGCAGATAGGGGGGACTACGACGTATTACCGCGACGGTGAGATAGCTAAAGTGGAACACCGCGGCCATAAGGTGGCCGATTTCATAAAGATACTTGCTCCGGTGGAGAAGGGTGCTGAGGATTATGTGCTCGGCAATACTCTCGGCACGTGGGATCTGAAGGCTACCGCTGTCGTGCGCGGAGGGTGGTCGCTGTCGGGCTATTTCCAGTGGATCTGGGAGGATGGCTCGGGCATGGCGAAGCTCAACGGCTGGGACGGCCTGTGGGGAATAGAGCTGAAAGCTCCGTCGGCTGCTGCCATAGTGAGCGGCGTTGTGGTGGAGTATCTTGATCTGACTAATCAGAGCGGTCCGATACACTGGGCTCCGGGCGATCATCCGTCGACCTCGATCACGAGCGAGGCCACCGGTGCCGACGACTATTACAACAACGCGTATTACAACGCATACGCCTATTACGGCATGGGTATGGGTCGCGCCACGGTGATGAGTCCGCTGTACAATACTGACGGCTATATGTCGTATATCGGCAATCGTACACGCGGGATCCATGTCGGTGTCGAGGGGCGGATAGGGCGTGTGGGCTACCGTGTTCTCGCCGGATGGCGCAAGGCCTACGGCAACGGATATGAGGCGATGATTCCAGCCCGTCGGTCGACTTCGCTGATGGCCGAGGCGTCGATGCCCCTGCGGAGTGTGCCCGGAGTGAGGATCGGCGTGCAGGGCGCGATAGACCGCGGCCGGCTTCCGGCCAATGCTTCGGCAGCTGCAGTAAGTCTTACCTATAGCGGATTATGGCGATGAGATACCTGTCGGTGATATTATCGGTCGTGGCGCTGACGATGCTGTCGGCGGGATGTACGCGCAACAACGGCGACATAGGGCCGTGGTTCGGCACCTGGCAGGTGACCCGTATCGATGTCGACGGTGTGCCGGCAGCCGATTACCGCGGCAACGTGGTGATGAAATTCCAGAGCCACGTGATGGAGAGCCGTGCTCAGAGCGACAATCATTCTTATAGCGCCTACTGGTGTACGTGGAGCGAGAGCGACGGGTCGCTGCGGCTGGAAATCACTCCGGGCGATGACGCGAGCGGCTATGTCGCCGAGCTGATGATTCCGTGGACGCCTGTGAATATGCTGCGGATAGTGAACCAGACCGGCAAAACCGCCTGTCTGAGCCGTCGCTCTGACGAGGGGACGGAATATGTCTATTATCTGAAGAAACTTTACTGACACTCAAACATACTCTCTCCGACCAAGGTTATTAAATCAAACGCAAGCGATATGAATAGAAACGACAACGGACATACAAGGGTGCTCGTCACCGGCGCCGACGGCTTCATCGGCTCGCATCTGACCCAGCTTCTTCTCGACGAAGGTTACAGTGTCAGAGCATTGAGCCTGTACAACTCATTCGGTGTCAACGGCTGGCTTGAGGACGTAGCGGCCAGCGAGCGTCTGGAGATTGTGAGCGGCGATGTCCGTGATCCGGCGTTCTGCCGCATGATATCGCGTGATGTCGACACGATATTCCATCTGGCCGCCCTGATAGCCATACCTTACAGCTATGTGGCTCCCGACAGCTATGTGGACACGAACATACGCGGCACTCTCAACATGCTTCAGGCCGCACGCGACTGCGGAGTGAGGCGCATTATAGTGACCTCCACCTCGGAGGTGTACGGTACGGCTATAGAGGTGCCGATCACGGAGCATCATCCGCGTCAGCCCCAGTCGCCTTATTCGGCCACGAAGATCGGTGCCGACGCACTCGCGCTGAGCTTCTACAACGCGTTTTCGACTCCGGTGGTGATAGCCCGCCCGTTCAATACCTACGGTCCGCGTCAGAGCGCC
>NZ_PUED01000180.1 GCF_003024925.1 Paramuribaculum intestinale | reverse complement strand
GAAATGTATTGCGGCTGTTGTATGAACCGACTACAATGACGTTCTCGCCACAGGCCATGCTGCTTATACTCTCCGCCGGACTGCCGGCCACATACCCCGTCAGCCCGCGGTTGCCGAACGTCAGCATATCACCGTTGTCCGACGATATGAAGGCACTCGCTCCCTGGCCGGCTGCCCCTTCGATCGTCAACATCGGCACAAACTCGGGATTTGTCAGGCTCTTGGCCGTCAGATCAAGATAAAGCGACGCCCGATAGCGGTTATTGCCATCCTCAACACCCGACTCCACTACGATGTAGGAATCACTGGAAAACGCCGACGCAAACAGAGACGACGTCACCGAAGTGCCACTCCCGCCGACGGTAATTCCATCCTGTGCGGACGCAATAGGATAACTGTATGTAACCTGCCCGGTTTTGACATTCAATATATTGAAAACCACAGCCACCGGATCAGACGTATCGCTCCATACCTGTACGAAACCGTTCCAGCTTGTATTGCCGTCGGTCACCGGAAGGGTCGACACCTTACCGGCTCCGGCCGAAAAATCAGCCCGCAGCGACACGTCCGACATACCGTCGTTGCCTGCGGCCATCACGATAATCATATCCTTGCCAAGCTCTGCCAGATATCGGTCAACGACGTCAGTGCCGTCATGAGGCCCGAGCACACTTCCAAGACTCAGGTTGAACACAGCCGGACGACCCTGCGACTTGGCATAACCCAACACTTTCTGAGCCGCATCCATGATATTTGCGTCGTAGAGAGTTCCCACTCCGACAGCATATTCGGCACCGCGTGCCAGACCATAGTAAGTATTGTTGGCACTCACCACCATCGGCTGACCGTTATACGACTTCACCATATCGCAGCCCTTATTGTAGGCACCGCCCATTATACCCGCCACATGAGTGGCATGGGTCGACTGCGTATTGTCCGTCGACAACGACGCGATGGCCGAAGGCGTATCATAAACCGTCGGGGCAGCGCCCTCCGTATTGCCGTAGACCCATACCCGGCTGACACGCGACGACGTCTGGTCGGAATTCAGAAAATTTATATGGTTGGGATCAAAACCCTGATCCATCATGCCGAGCACCACTCCCGATCCGTTATAGTTTTTCGGAAGACTGTACGACGTGCCGCTCATCACCCTGTTGGCCTTCGATGCCGTCCGGGCCTTGTCGAGCGCCAGACGGGCTCGGCCGCCAACCGACAGACGCCTTACAGCCTTGTCGCCGGCCACCTTCATCAGATCAGCCGTACACAAGCTGACGATAGCCATATCACCGCGGCGGTCCATCACCTCCACGCCTTCGATCTGCGCGGCATCATATCCGTCGGCAAGCTCCACTATGGCAAGCATCGTTTCAGGCACCTTCTTGCGCGGTGTCAATCCTTGCGCACGCGACTGCTGCGACGCCTGATACTGTTCGAACAGCACCTGCCCCGCAAAATTCACCTTTCCGGCGGCATCCTGTGCCGAAGCCGTCACCAGCAGCGACGCCCCTGCCATAAAAGACAGGATTGCATTACGAGTATTCATTATCTGTTAGGCTTTAGATTATCTATTACACCACATGACGCTGATCAGACACCACACGAGGTATAGGTTGCAAATATAGGTAAAAAATGCCGTAAATATCATAATTTTTCGTATGTTTGCGTCCGCAAAATCACTTTTTTACGGCAGTCTCCCCACATATCGATGATTAACAAAGCATTGCGCATCGGTCGAATTATTGTTTCACTGACGGTCTTCATCCTGTTGACCGCCGGACTCACCGTCGCATCTGTCGCCATCGATCCCATAGCCGCATGGATCAGCCGCATACAGCTGCTCCCGGCAGTGGCCACATTCTCCATCGGAGTGTTTGTCGTGTGGCTTATCATCACACTGGTGTTGGGGCGCGTTTACTGCTCATCAGTCTGCCCCATAGGGTTGATACAGGATGCTTCGGCCCGTTTGTTCCACCGTCAAAAGATCTACCGCTACCGGAAGCCATTCAGCCCCCTTCGCCACACGGTGCTTGCCGTCACCGTAGTCTGCCTTATGACAGGGCTGATTGCCGTGCCGGCATTTGTCGATCCCTATACGCTCTACCTGCGCTTCTGCTCCGATTGCATCGTGCCGGTGGCCAACGCCCTCGGATCCGCACATCCCGCATCACCGCCCTATGATCCGCTCGACACTCCCCTCACACGCGCAATGGCCGGATCAGCCCTCGGCATCGCACTGACACTGATGGTCATGGCTGTGATCATACTCGTAAGCGCACGATCAGGACGTCTGATATGCTCCACGGTATGCCCCGTAGGCACTACTCTCGGATTTGTCAGCCGGTTTGCAATATTCCAGATCGACATCGACACCGACAAATGCATCCAGTGCCGACGATGTGCCGACGTATGCAAGGCCGAGTGCATCGACCTCAACGACCATGTTGTCGACGGATCGAGATGCGTCAACTGCTTCGACTGCATCAACGTATGCCCCAACGACGCCATACATTACACCACACGGCGCAAACAACTGTCGATACCGCTCATGCAGAGCGTAAAAAATATCAATTCCAAAACCGAAGCCACACTCGACACCGCCGCACCGGAGTGCGACAAGGCATCACCACCACACGAAAACGACCTGCGATGAAACAATACCTCGATCTTCTGAAGACCGTCATGCAGAGCGGCACCGACAAATCGGACCGCACCGGCACCGGCACCAGATCCATATTCGGCTACCAGATGAGATATAATCTTGCTGAAGGATTTCCGTTGCTGACCACCAAGAAGCTGCATCTGAAATCGATCATCCATGAGTTGCTCTGGTTTCTCAACGGCGACACGAATGTGAAATATCTGCAAGACAACGGAGTCAGGATATGGAACGAATGGGCCGGACCCGACGGCGACCTCGGCCACATCTATGGATACCAGTGGCGACAGTGGCCCGACTACCGGGGAGGGCACATCGACCAGATCGCAGAAGCGATCCACACCATAAAGACCAACCCCGACTCCCGACGCATTATCGTCAGCGCATGGAATGTGGCCGACCTACCGCAGATGCACCTGCCGCCGTGTCACGCATTCTTCCAGTATTACGTGGCCGACGGACGCCTCAGCCTGCAACTATATCAGCGTAGCGCCGACTGCTTTCTCGGAGTCCCGTTCAACATCGCCTCATACGCCCTTCTGCTCATGATGACCGCACAGGTCACCGGACTGCAAGCCGGCGATTTCATCCACACCCTTGGCGACGCCCACATCTACCGCAACCATTTCGAGCAAGTGGAGCTGCAGCTGTCACGCGATCCCCGCCCGCTCCCGCGCATGATCATCAACCCCGATGTCAAGTCGATATTCGACTTCAATTACGATGACTTCCGGCTTGAAGACTACGATCCGCATCCCCACATCAAAGCCATTGTAGCCGTATGACTTCGACCGACAACCGACAGACAGTTTCACTGATAGCCGCCGTGGGGCGCAACAATGAGATCGGATGCCGCGGCGACCTCGCGTTTCATATACGTGCCGATCTGCGACACTTCAAAGAACTGACCATCGGCAAGCCCGTGGTAATGGGGCGCCGCACATTCGAGTCGCTCCCTAAAGGCGCGCTTCCGCAGCGCCGCAATATCGTCATCACTACCGACACCGGCTATAGTGCGCCCGGCATAGAAACCGCCGCTTCGCTCCAACAGGCGCTCGCCATGACTGCCGACGCACCCGAAACCATGATCATAGGCGGCGGCATGGTCTATTCAGAGGCTATGCCGGTCGCATCGCGCATATACCTCACCGAAGTAGACGCATCGCTCGACGAGGCCGACACGTTTTTCCCTGAGATAGACCGCAATCAGTGGACCGCCACATCGCAATCCGACACATTCACCGACGAACCCACCGGCCTGTCATATCGGTTTATCAACCTGCACCGATTGTGATTCTTCAGGTACTCATAGCGGCCTATGGTCGCGACGGCATCATCCGAGCCGCCAGCCTTGATCTGCCCGCAACCGACGGAGTGGGCTATATCATCGGATGGCAAAGAGCCGGATGCGTCATGGACATACCACCACAGCTCAGACGCCCGGACATTGACGTGATAGCTACCGATACAATCGGATTGGCCGCGAACCGCAACATCTTGCTTGACCACGCTTCGGCGCCTTATCTTAAATTCTCTGACGACGACGTGACGCTGACCGAACAGGATCTTACCGATCTGATCAAGGCGTTTGACAACTATCCCGACGCCGATATACTGCTCACACGGTTCGGATCACCCACACGCACACCGTCAGCACCGGCAAACACATTTGTCATACAGGACGCGCCACGCGGCTATTGGCCGTCGGCCATAGAGATCAACATCAGGAGATCAAAAGTGGCATTGAGGTTCGACACACGGTTTGGCCTAAACTCATCGCGCTACCCTTATGGAGAAGACGACATCTATATCGTCGACGCCATCCGTAGCGGACTGACCGTGAGATATGTCCCTGTCATGGTAGGACGGCACGAGCATCTGTCGTCAGGCGAGCGAATACATCCAC